>DASTZJ010000086.1:0-8267 GCA_035764345.1 Candidatus Udaeobacter sp. | reverse complement strand
ATCCTGCCACGGCCGGTTCTTTTCCCCGTACGCGACATCGTGCAACACGGAGGCATTCCGATATCTTCCTTCGAACGGCCCGCCCATGAACGACCAGAGGTAGCGCGGAATGGACGCGCCATCGACAACCGATCCAATCGGAGCGACCCAGACGTTGCCGTTCGGATCTGTATAACGCAATTCGGTTAGCAACGTCATTGTTCGGCCATCTGGATTCCACTTGGTTACTGGCTCGCCATCGTAAAAGCCCCATTTGGTTGCGCCTGGAACGGTTTGCTCAGTTCCTGGTGACTCTTTATCCGATGCGCATGCAGCGAAGACCGCAACGAAAAACACAAACAACTGAATGATTTTTCTGTTTTCCATGTGAGATCCAAAACTTTTAACGCTCAACGCTCAAGATTCAACCCTCACCTGGCGCTTTGCGCGTGCCGAGGCCCTAGCTCTACGAAGGCTGGTCCGCATCTCAACGCTCACCCCGCTCGCGAGCCTGCCCTGAGGATTCACGTGAGGGCACTGTTGCGCCGGAACTTAGCGCGTGCTTTCCGCAACGGCTTCCGTTCTTGTAACGGTTACTCTTTGTTTTTGAACTGAAGGCGTGATCGGTTCGCCTTCGGTTTGTTTTCGGTAGGGCTGGAGATAAAACATCATGAACACGCCGATCACCACGAGCAGCGAACCGATCCATTTCAACAGCCAGCCGGGATCGCGCAAAATCTGGACGGTACTTTGTCGCAGGTTTTCCGGGTTCCAGGAGGCTTGCGAAATTTTGTAAGTGAGTCCCGTCCAGGTGCGCCACCAGGCGCCGGGATAACTAAACGGATTGTTCATCCAGCACGAGCCCGTGGCAGTCTCGCCGTCCGCAGTAACGACGCGCAGCGTACTCTTGAATCCCGCCGGGCTGTCACTGCCTTCATTCCGTTTTACTTCGAAGTCCAGCAATTCCAGTCCGATCGGGAGCGACACTGCTTTCCAGCCGTAGGCAACCATCGTCGGGCTGGGCGAAGTGGGAATTGCAATCTGCCAACCGGCTGGGGCCCATCGCTCTAGCGTCTCGCCATTTTGCTGAATCCGAACGCGCACTCCATCTGGCAAATCGGACGTGGCCAGCGTCGCGTCTGAATTAATGGGCGTGAAATCCATCGAGCTCGAGGCGTGCGGCATCGTCTTATCAATCGTCAGTTGCCAATCCGCCCAACCGGTGAGCAGCGGTTTGTTCAATTCGATCTCGCCACTCGATTTGCCATTCTTTCGTGAAGTCAGCTCGTAACTGATCGCGCCATTGTCGGCGATAAATAGCGTCAGATGATTCGGTGTTCCTTCACCGGGTGCGGGCATTGATGGTGGGCCTCCGGTCGTAGTGAGGTCTTTAACACTTCCATGTGGATTTGTTTCGGATTCGCTGGCGGGGGTACCTTTGCCTCGGATTGTCACAAGCACTGCGGGATTGTTCGGCTGATCGCTCAGGGAGATGGGTTTGCCATTCTCGATTCGAAAATCGGCCCAGTAGTCATCAATTTTGAGTGTGAACGGCGTACCGGCGATTGCGACGTCACGCCCGAGATTTTCTGCAACGTCGAAACTGGCTTCCTTTTCGCCTAGTAAAACAAAAACACGTCCTTTGTTGCCGTTCTGAGGTTGTTCCAGGCGCACTTTCGCACCGGTGCTGCCCCCCTTGCGAGCACGGCCAATCTGTTCTTCAGGCGCTTTACTAAAGGTGAATATTGATTCTTCAAGATCGACGTTTTGATCCTGAGGGCTCGCTTCGCTCTCCGACGGCGGGCTCGGCGAGCCGTCCCTACCAATTGACGGCGCTGTGCCGCGCTTGAGTTCGATGTTGGCCAGACCCATCGAAAAATTTCCGTTCTGCGGATCGTCGGCGAGCAGCCAGCCATCGAGATGTTGATTCATCATCGCGGTGGCAACGACGAAATGCAGCGCCGGCGCTCCGGCATCATTCAGCGGCTTTGGATTGAGCTTGCCTTCGATCGCAGGCGCGTAATCGACGATGCTCAAACGCACGCCGCTTGCGAGTAGGCCCAGGTCGCGTGGGTGCTGTGCCGTCGGCGGATGGTGCAAAAACTCGGCGGGATAACCCTTTACGATTCCATCGCCATCGTGGACGCGCAGCTGGCGTTCATTAACCAGGAGCCGATTTGTTGGCGGTTCGCCTTTGAAAAGCGTGATTGTTCCTTCGATTCCCCAAATTCTGCCAATAAGCGATCCGATCAGCAGCGTGATAATACCGAGATGCGTGATGAGAAACGCGAGATGGTGTTTGCGCCACGGCCAACGAGAGAACGCTGAACAGGCAAGGTTTGCCCCGAGCAAAACAAGCCAGAGATTGAACCACGGGGCCCCGTAAACATAGGCGCGCGCAACTTTCGCATCGAAACTCGACTCATAGAGCGTACCTGCGATCGCAGCGACGATGATTACGGCAAGCAAGACGACGGCGAGTTTAAGCGATGCGAAAAATTCGAAGATCGGATTGCGTTGCCAACTCGGTGGCTTGGATGAGTTCGAGAGTGCCATGCCGCAGATCGACACATTCCGCGAGGTGCGGGCGCGCTTCAACTCGCGAACGCTTTGGAGTCAATCACGGAGCTTGCACTCTACATAACCGCACACCAGCCACCTTGACCGTCGTCATACGACTTCCTAACGTCGCCGATGCACAATGAGTCGTTCGAGAAATTACAGATCGAGGCGGTGCAAATCGCTTATCGTCGAATTGGAAATGGTCGACCCCTCCTGGTCCTGAATGGTTTTTGCCACGACGAGTGCGGACTGGGAGCCTTCCTTTATCCACAGGCTCGCGTCTTCCAACGAGCTCATTCTTCTCGACAACCGCGGGATCGGTAGCTCGACGGATGACGGAAAGCCATTTGATATGGCCCAACTCGCAGAGGCGTGAAAATCCGCCTGCCGCCAAAATCAGCGCGCCGGTCTTAATCCGCGAAAACTAATTCGTCTTGGTTCGCTCTTTGTCCCGTGGATCGACATCTTTCTTTCGCGAAGTGTGAAAGAGAATTACATTCGCTCCGCTTGAGAACGCGCATATTCATGTTCGTTGCGGCGGCTGGCATGCTTTTTGGGAGCGTTGGTTATGGGCAGTCTGATCCGCCTGCTGCGAATAGTGGTGGTCTAGGTTTCAAGCAATTCGGTTTACTTGCGATACAGGATGGGGGACGGCGTAAGCCGATTGATACGTTCGCGCGCGAAATGTTGATCCGAATTAGTGGACGTTCGACATACACCGATAAGTCCGGCCGGAAATGGCAGCCGAACGATTTTGTTTTGTCGGCGCTGCTCGACACGCGCGATTGGAAAGACGAGCCAATGATCTTGATTTCGTCGGGCCAACTGATCGAGCAGCTCGGGCTTGATAAAACACAACGAAGATTTTCGTTTGCGCAATTGACCGGGTCAGCGGAGTTGCAGCGGATCGCAAGCGAGGCGCGTGCTCTCAAGCGCGCGGAAAAACTGCTCGACCGGGTTCAACAAGAAGCCCTCAGCGTAAATGACCGATTGGCGTTGCTTGGAAATGTGATGAATGGAAATGCTTTGCTCATCGTTCCATCACCGCACAGAGAAACGGATGCGTGGATGGTGCCCGACCCAACGGCAGTCGCGGCTTACTATAACGAAACGCAGTTCGCTCCAGCGTTCGCCGAGCTAACAAAAATGATGCGCGCCTACACGCAGGCCGACACATTCAATTTCAGCTCAGCCGCGCGTCAGCTGCAGGACAATTTACGGGCGCTCAGTCCGTCGATTTATCCGCAACACAGGCAACTGCGGCTCGAATATTTCTATAACCATTTCGAAGCATTTTATCGGGCCATCTGGTGTTACGGGATCGCCCTCGTAATTTTAATTGCGGCACATCTGCGCAAACGTGGAGGCGCGTTGCGAATCGTCGGCGTAGGGATTGCGCTTCTTGGTCTCGTGTTTCAGGCAAGCGGAATTGTGATGCGTTGTCTGATTGCTGGCCGGCCACCCGTCACGAACATGTATGAATCAATCATCTGGGTGTCATTCGCGGTTTCCTTTTTCGGGATGATGTTTTTCATGCGCTATCGCACCACAGTATATCTTCTCGCAGCATTGCCAGTGACGCTGATCGCGCTGCTGCTGGTTCATCAGATGCCCATCGCCATGCCGTCAAGCATCGATCCGTTGGTCCCGGTGTTACGCGATAATTTCTGGCTTAC
Organism: Candidatus Udaeobacter sp.; assembly: GCA_035764345.1. Lineage (GTDB taxonomy): Bacteria > Verrucomicrobiota > Verrucomicrobiia > Chthoniobacterales > UBA10450 > Udaeobacter. Next base: position 4,050 of record DASTZJ010000086.1, on the reverse strand, counting down.
CGTTCATGTGCTCACCATCACTCTGAGTTACGCGGCCTTCGCGCTGGCTATGGGTTTCGGGCACATCTTGCTTTGGCGATACGCGCGTGATCCTGCAGCCGCGCGCGCGGACGCCCCGATGCATTTCTGGCTCTATCGCGTGCTTCAACTCGGCGTCCTTTTGCTCGCTGCGGGCACAATTCTCGGTGGAGTCTGGGCAAATTATTCCTGGGGCAGATTCTGGGGCTGGGACCCAAAAGAGACCTGGGCATTGATTGCGTTGCTTTGTTACATACTGGCGTTGCACGGTCGGCTGGCCGGTTGGTGGACGCAGTTTGGCCTCGCAGTCGCGAGCGTGGTTTGTTTTCTCGCTGTTTTAATGGCGTGGTACGGCGTGAACTTTGTTCTGGGTAAAGGTCTGCATAGCTACGGATTCGGTATCGGCGGCGAGACATATGTCGCAATCTTTGTTGTTCTTGATCTCTTGTTCGTCGCGTTTGCGATCTGGCGCTGTCGAAGAAGCGCAAGTTCCGTCGCTGAACTCCGTGGGATTAAGGCCCAGCGCGCATCGGTGTAAGCTGTAGCCGGAACCGCCGATCCCGGTCAGTCGGCGCCCGATCAGCGACTGACTACAGGCTTTCGACGATTTTGCGCCGCGCCGGGACAGTCTTTCCTTTGAAACGTTCGCGGTGGACGTGAACATTCCACGAATTCGACGCATTCCGCAAGGTGTGGGCGTGCTTCAACTCGCGAACGCTTTCGGACTCATTGGTGGAATTTCCTCGCCTCACACAACAACAGCCACCTTGACCGTCGTCATGCGACTTCCTAACGTCGCCGATGCCCAATGAGTCGTTCCGAAAAAGTCCAGGTCGACCGAGCGCAAATTGCTTATAGTCGCTTTCGGCGACGTCGTAGCAGCGGCGCGTGCGCAGTTATCTCAGGATCTCGTTAATCGTCAGGCCGCGGCGATGGACGCGTGGCACCGCACTGGCATCGGGAACCGGCTGCGAGAGATAAATGTGCCCGTGCTAATTGCGACTGGCACGGCCGACATCGTGATTCCGCCGCCCAACGCGTTGAGGCTGGTTAATGCCCTTCCTGGAGCGTGGCTGGCTCAATTCAATGGCGGAGGCCACGCTTTCATGGCCCAGTATCCGCGCCCGCTCGCCGATCTAGTCAACAGCTTTCTCGAGCTTGGGTATATAATTGGGTGCCAATCCGGCATCGACGCTCAACGCGTCCACGCTTTCCAGCGTTTGCGGATCGGCTTTGCATAGCGGTCCACGTCGATCTTTTTCAATCGTTCCACGCCATCTTTCATCGCTTCGGCCGATTTCTCATATTTCTGTTTGGCTGATTTGAACAACGGCCAGAGAAAGGGCAGCGAAAGAACGCTCCAGTTGAGATCCCCCAGCGGCGACTTTACCTCGATTTCTGCTTTTCGCTCGCTGGTCGATGCAAAGCGAATCGCCAACCCAATCGCGATTCCGAGTCCCAGCGCGCCAAGGATGGTCGGCACGGGATTTTCGCGTACGAAATATTCAGTACGCTCCCGCGCACGGCTGGCTTTCTCCTTTGTCTCATCCCACGTCTGGCTCACGGCCGTGGAAAATTTGCTTGTTGCTTGACGAAACTGCTCACGCCCACCCGAGCCAATTTGTTCTTCGCCCGGCTGAACAGGCGTCGGCAGCGGTTCGTCCCTCGTAAGATTGTTTTCGTTCGGATTAATCATACACAAATGCAATCGTATATGGACGCTTGATTGCGTCTCTCCACTTCGGTAGCCGTTTCGCTCTGCGAAATGGGGAGCTCATCTCCACGCAACGCGTGTGTCGCACCGCCCAGAGGTCGATGGCTACAGCCCCTGCCGATATGCATCGTAAATATCTTCGCCCCAAAGAACAAAAGTTACTTTGTCGATCCTGTCCTCATTCGCGAGGAAATCTCGCGTGGTTTTTACCGCGATCTGTGCTGCCTCTGGAATCGGATAGCCGTATGCGCCGCAACTGATCGCCGGGAAAGCAATCGTCTTGATTCCATTTTCGGCCGCGAGTTTCAATGAGCTCCGATAACAATTCGCCAGGGTCTCAGGCTCTCCGTGTTTTCCCCCTCTCCAAACCGGACCGACTGTGTGAACGACAAAACGCGCGGGCAGCCGATATCCGCGAGTAATTTTCGCTTCACCGGGTCGACAGCCGCCGAGAGTCCGGCATTCCGCAAGCAACTCGGGCCCAGCGGCGCGATGAATTGCGCCATCGACTCCTCCGCCGCCAAGAAGTGACGTGTTGGCTGCGTTCACGATCGCGTCGACGTCGAGTTTCGTAATGTCGCCGCGGACGATTTCGATTTGCATTCGGAATTCTTCATTTTTCATGGTGCCAGCCGCTCGATCAGCCAACCGCCATCGGCCTGGCGGGTGTAATGAAAGCGGTCGTGCAGGCGGTTCGGCCGACCCTGCCAGAATTCGATCGTGTCCGGTTTCACTCGATACCCGCCCCAGTGCGGCGGTAGCGGAATGCGCTTGTCGCCGAAGCGTTCGGTCATCTCTGCCATGCGCGCATCCAGCACGCGGCGCCCATCGAGTAGCTGGCTCTGACGCGACGCCCATGCGCTCAGCTGGCTCCCGACTGGCCGGGAATGAAAATAGGTTTGCGATTCTTCGCGCGAAGTTTTTTCCGCTTTCCCGCTAATGCGAATCTGTCGGTCGAGTTCGATCCAGTAAAATGCCAGCGCCGCGTACGGGTTGGCATCGAGCTGCTTACCTTTTTCGCTCTCGTAATTGGTAAAAAACACGAACCCGTTCTGGTCGAAGCCTTTCAAAAGAACAATCCGCACAGACGGCCTGCCATTAGCCCCAGCTGTGGCAAGGCTCATTGCATTGACGTCGCGAATACGGGCTTCGATTGCCGCAGTGAACCAATTTCCAAATTGTTTGATCGGATCGCGATCGAGATCGCTCCGGCGCAGACCCGTCGCGGCGTGTTCGTAGCGCGAAGCGGTGGTATCACGCGGCGTCTCCATAGGCAGAAACTAGCGCATGCGTCCCGCTTGCGGAATGCAAAATCGCAAGTCCGTCAATCAGATGGGCTCGTACCGTGGCGAGCCAGAGGCTTACGTAACAACCGGTTCGCGAGCGAGCGATGGCTGACGCAATTTTTCGATTACTTTCGGAACGACTTCAATGGCGCGATCGATTTGCGCCTCAGTGTTGAACCGGCCAAGAGAGAAACGCAGACTCCGTCGGGCGCCATCGGCGCTCGGGTTCATTGCCCGCAGCACATGTGAAGCTTCCTGTGAACCGGTTCGGCAGGCCGAGCCGGCCGAGCAACAAATACCTTGTCGATCCAACAAGAGGAGCGCAGATGAAGATTCGATGCCTTTAAATAAAAGACTCGAGGTGTTTGGGAGGCGCGCCGCGTTCGCGCCATTGATTGATGCACCGCTAACTGCTTCAAGCATCGACTTCTCAAATCGATCACGCATGGAGCGAATGTTGCATTTGCCTTGATATTTGAGGGCGAGCTCGGCGGCTTTTCCGAGACCAACAATCGACGCGACATTTTCCGTCCCGCCGCGGCGACCATTTTCCTGGCCGCCTCCAGCGACCAGCGGACTGAAGCGGGTTTGTCGGCTGACATAAAGCGCGCCGACGCCTTTTGGGCCATGAAATTTATGCGCGGAAAGGGAAAGAAAATTGATCGGCGAATCGCGCAGACGCATCGGGATTTTCCCGGTCACTTGGACGGCGTCTGTATGAAACAGCACACGTTTCTCACGACAGATTTCAGCAATTTTCTCGATGGGAAATACCACGCCGGTCTCGTTATTTGCCCACATGATTGAAACGAGGGCTGTCCCTGGGCGAATCGCAGCCTCCAATTCGGCTACGTCGAGATTGCCATGCCCATCGACGCCCAGAAATGTGACGTCATATCCTCGTTTTGCGAGATCCTGGCAAGGGCGCAACACCGCGCTGTGTTCGACCGCGCTCGTGATCACATGCTTGCCGCCCGCCTCAAGCTGCAGCGCCGAATTGATCACCGCATTATTGGATTCTGTGCCGCCGCT
>DASTZJ010000085.1:0-5716 GCA_035764345.1 Candidatus Udaeobacter sp. | reverse complement strand
GCCCGGAGTCAAGGCAGTGGCGAATTGCAGCGACCCGCCATTCGACAGCAACGAATGGGACAGCTCCTTTCACATTACCGGCACTCCGCCCGATCCACCCGGACAGGAACCGATCAGCGAGATGAACATCGTTTCGCCTGACTATTTTCGCGTGCTTGAGATATCGATATTACGCGGACGAACTTTCACGACCCAAGACATTGCCAGCCAGCCGCGCGTGATGATTATCGATGAACTGGCGGCACTGCGATTTTTTCCGGGGCAAGACCCAATCGGCAGGCAAATCGATGATCCGGTGACAATCACCGAACCGAATCAGACCGGAGCTCCGATCACGATCGTCGGGGTGGTGCCTCACGCACGGATCCATGCGCCAGGCGAGCAATACGATCTTCGTAAATTGCCTGTGATGTATTTTTCCGCGGCTCAATTTCCAACCAAACATCAAACGCTGATGGTGCGCGCCGCGGATGGGCACGATCCGCATTCGCTCGTCAGCGCAATCAAGCGCGAGATCGCATCGGTCGATCCTGAACAGGCCGTGTCCGAGGTTGCGACGGTGCACGAGAACATCGGCGAGAGCCTCGCGTCGCGCCGATTGAGCATGATTCTCCTTGGTGTTTTTGCCGGGCTCGCGTTGTGTCTCGCGAGCGTCGGGTTGTATGGGGTCATGGGATTGGCTGTGACGCAACGCACGCGCGAGCTAGGAATTCGACTCGCGCTTGGTGCCAATCGCGCGGACGTCTTCCGGCTTGTTCTCGGGCAAGGGATGCTTCTGGTCATGATCGGGCTCGCAGCCGGATTGCTCGTGACCGGTTTTGCAGGTCGCGCACTGGCAAGTCTTCTTTACAAAGTGAGCGTCTGGGATCCGCCTGCGTTTTTTGGCGCTGCCGCCACGCTGACTTTGGTGGCGCTCGCAGCTTGCTGGCTGCCAGCGCGCCGCGCTACTCGAGTCGATCCCATCGAAGCGCTGCGGATGGAATGAATGGAATTGCCACATTGTTAATTGCAACAATATGACCGATCTCCGATACGCGCTCCGCCAGCTTGCAAAATCCCCCGGCTTCACTGTCGTGGCCGTCCTAACGCTCGGGCTCGGGATTGGTGCGAATACCGCCGTGTTCAGTTTCGTCAATGCGCTCCTCATTCGCCCGCTGCCGTATCACGCGCCTAACGAGTTGGTTTTGCTTTGGGAGAAATTCCCCGCGCAAGGGCTCGCCCGCATTCCGGTTTCCGCGCCCGAGTATCTCGATTACGCGAAGCAGCTTCAAAGCATGGAGGTAGGCAGCTTCAATTACGCCGATCTCAATCTTACCGCCGGCGAGATACCGGAGCGCATCGCGGGAGCAGTCGTTAGCCCGAACATCTTTTCGCTCCTCGGCGTCGAGCCCATTCGCGGCCGTGGCTTTGCGCCTAACGAATTCGGCGAAGGCAACGACAATGTCGTCGTGATTAGTGAAAGACTGTGGAAGCGACGCTTTGATTCCGACCCGCGCATCGTCGGCAGCGAACTTCAGCTCAACGGCCGCGCGTTCACCGTCATCGGCATCATGCCTGCGCAATTCGAGTTCCCGTTGCCGCTCTTTAACATCCAGGGCGTCCAGTTCGGTCAGCGCGTCGATATCTGGAAACCGATCGCCTTCACCAAGAACGAGCTCGAGTCGCGCGGCTCACGAGATTATGGCGTGATCGGCCGGCTAAAACCCGGCGTGACGGTCGCGCGCGCGCAAGCCGAGATCGACACGATGATCAGCGGCTGGTTCAAGCAGTTCCCCGACAACTATGATCCCGCGACGCGTTTCGGCGCATCGCTTTACGTCTTTCACGATCAAGTGGTCGGCGGCATGCGCACCGCGCTGCTAATTTTGTCCGGCGCAGTTGCGGTCGTGCTTATGATCGCGTGCGCGAACCTCGCCACGATGCTGCTCGCGCGCGCGAGTGCACGCGAACGCGAGTTGGCGATTCGAGTCGCGCTCGGCGCCGGACGCTGGCGATTGCTGCGGCAAATGTTGGCCGAAAGCATGTCGCTCGCGCTCGGCGGCGGGGTCTTTGGAATTTTTCTCTCGGTTTGGGGTCTTCAGTTTCTCAAACAGATCGGCGCGCGCACGATTCCACGCCTGGCCGAGGTAAATGTCGATCTTGTGGTTTTGATCGTGACCGCGCTGGTCGCGGTTGGAGCAGGAATTCTCTTCGGGTTGATTCCGGCATTCGCAAGCGCCAAGCCGGATCTGACCGAAGCTCTGAAAGAAGGCGGGCGTTCGTCGACCACCGGTGCCCGCCGCAATCGGCTACGCAACTCGCTTGTCGTCGCGGAAATTGCGCTCGCGCTAGTATTGCTCGTCGGCGCGGGCTTGTTGCTCAAGAGCTTTGTTCGTTTACAGAACGTCGATCCCGGCTTCGATCCGAAGAACGTCGTCACGATGGAAGTGTCACTGCCCGTCGCGAAATATCCGCGCGGCAAACCGGTTAGCGACTTCTACGCGGAACTCGTGAGACGTGTTGGGATGTTGCCCGGCGTCGAAGCCGCCGCGATCACGACCATTCTCCCGCTTAGCGGGACGAACAGCGACAGCTCGTTTTTCATCGAAGGCAGCGAGCCGGCGCGGATGAAAGTTTTCCCGGACGAAGAAATCCGCATCGTCTCGCCTGATTATTTCAACGTCCTCAAGGTCCCTCTGCGCGCTGGGCGTTTCTTCGATCCACACGACAACGCCGAAGCGCCGCGAACGGTGATCATCAATCAGGCGTTTGCGCGCAAATGGTTGCCGAATCAGGACCCGATCGGCCGCCGCATCACGTCGGATGATCCGCGCAGACCGGACGCGAAATGGATGACGATCGTCGGCATTGTCGGAGACATGCGGCATCGCGGACTCGAATTCGATGCCGCGCCGGAATTTTACCTGCCGCATGCGCAACACGCCGGCGGCAGCGGCACGATGATCCTCGCCGTGCGCAGCAAACAGGATCCGCGCTGGCTCACCACCGCGATCCGTAACGAACTGCGTCAGCTCGATGCCGAGTTGCCAGCAGCGAATGTGCGCACGCTCGAAACCGTCACCGCCGATTCGATCGCTCCGCGCCGAATGTCGATGGTCTTGCTAGGTGCTTTCGCCGGGATCGCGTTGTTGCTTGCGAGCGTGGGAATTTACGGAGTGATTTCGTATCTGGTAGTCCAACGCACGCATGAGATCGGCGTGCGGATGGCGCTCGGCGCGCAACGTCGGGATGTACTACAAATGGTCGTGGGCCATGCGTTGAAACTTGTCGGAATCGGCGCAGCCATCGGATTGGCATTGGCGTTCCTATCTACCCGCGCGCTTGCAGCGCTGCTTTACAGCGTCAGCTCGTTCGATCTGACGACATTTATTTTCGTCACAATCACGCTCGCGGGAGTGGCGTTAGTCGCCAGCTACATCCCGGCCCTTCGCGCGGCACGCGCCGATCCAGTGAGCGTGCTCAGCCACAACGCCTGACTATGATTTACGATTTCAAATTTGCTTTCCGGCAGCTGTTCAAGGCGCCGGGGTTTACAATTGCGGCGGCAACTGTACTCGCGCTCGGGATTGGCGTGAACACCGCTGTGTTCACCCTGGTGAACACCCTTTTCTTTGCTCCTCCCTCTTACGCCAACCCCCACGAAATGGTGCAGCTCTTTTCTCAGGACAAGAAGGATCCAAAGAAATTCCGCGGTTTTTCTTATCCCACTTATCTCGATGTCCGCCAGCAGAACACGGTTTTCAGAGACGTAATGAGCTTCAATTTGGCCTTCATTGGTCTGGGTCAGAAAGGCGATACGCGCCGCGTCTTCAGTGCCGTCGTCACCTCGAACTATTTCTCTGTGCTCGGCGTTCCATTGGCGCGCGGCCGTGCATTTTTGCCGGAGGAGGAAACGCCAGGCCACAACGCGCAGGTCGCGATCGTCAGTTACAGTTATTGGGCAAAGCATGACCTCGATCCAGGAGTGCTCGGTTCTCACCTACTGATCAACGGCCGCTCGTTCACGATCGTCGGAATTACCCCGAAGGGTTTTGCCGGCACAATGAAAATTCTCTCCCCGGAAGTTTGGTTGCCGATGAGTGTTTACGATCAGGTAGCGAACGATTTTGATTCGGGCAACAAGACCACGATCGACGATCGCAAAGGAACGCAGTTGCGCATCATGGGCCGGCTTAAACCTGGAATGACCGCAGCCGCGGCCAAGCCTGCGCTCGAAGGGCTGGCGGCCAATTTAGAAAAAGCCTACCCCGTCGAGCAAAAGGACCAGACATTCATGGCCGCTCCGGTGTCGCGTAATTCGGTAAGTACCAACCCCGGGACCGAGAGCGGGATAAAAGTCATCGCGCCATTGCTGCTCGGAATGGCGGTAGTGGTGTTGCTGGTGGCATGCCTTAACCTCGCTAACATGTTGCTCGCGCGCGCGACGGCGCGCCGCAAAGAGATTGCGATCCGTCTCGCGCTCGGCGGCAGCCGTTGGCGCATCGTTCGCCAGCTTCTCACTGAAGGTTTCGCGCTGGCGCTACTCGGCGGAGCAGGTGGACTCGTTCTTGGACTTTGGTCGTCCGATTTTCTGGTCGCTTCAATGCGCAGGCTGATGCCGCTCGACATTGTATGGTTGACCGGACCGAACCTCGCAATTTTGGCTGCGACGTTTGGATTTTGCCTGCTCGGCACGCTCATGTTTGCGCTCGGACCGGCTTTGAAAATTTCGCGCAGCGCGGTCGTGACTGATCTGAAGGAACATGCCGGGGAAGATCTGGTGCGCCGGCGCTGGAAATTTTTGCCGCGTCACCCGCTCGTGGTCGTGCAAATCGCCTTCTCGCTCGCGCTGATCACCGCGGCGGCTTTGTTCATTCGTGGTGCACGCAAAGCCGCATCCGTCGATACCGGGCTAAAACCCGGTGCAAGCTACGTTCTCGAAGTCGATGCGAGTCTGGCCGGTTACGAACCGAAACGTGCACAAGAACTTTATCGCAATTTGAACGACAGACTGGCGGCATTGCCTGGCGTGGAGCACGCGAGCATCTGTTCAATCGTTCCATTCGGAATGTTTGAGTTAAGCAGGAAAGTGCAGCGCGCCGGTCTCCATCTCGCTCCTGACGCTAGGCCAGCGACCGCTGCTGAAGGCCTTGCTTTCGATGTCTCGTGGAACAGCGTCGGCGCAGATTATTTTGCAACGGTTGGATTGCCAGTCGTGCGTGGTCGCGCATTCACCGAAGCGGAGGCAACCCAGCCAGGTCCGAAGGTGGCGATTATTGACGAAATTTTGGCAAAGAAACTCTGGCCCTATGCGGACGCGCTTGGACAACGCATTCAATATGCGGCGGCAAATGCCCCGTCAGCCCAGGGCGGCGGAGGCGCCCATGCTGGAGGGAGCGCCGATTTGAATGAAGGCCAGAAGCAGGAGGAGACGATCGAAATAGTTGGTATCGTGCCGGCGACGCGCCATGCGCTCTTCGAAAGGGAGCCCGCGGGCGGGATTTATTTGCCGTTCGCGCGCGGATTCCAAAGCGATGTTTCCTTTATCGTTCGGTTTCATTCGCTCCCACTCGGAAACGAATCCACCACGGCCGATTTGCTCCGTCGCACGGTGCGCGATCTCGATCCCTCAATCCCAATCCTTTCGTTGCGAACCTTCGCGCAACACCTTGATTCGAACCTGGACCTCTGGCTTGTTCGCGCCGGCGCGGCCTTGTTTTCCGTCTTTGGCGGACTT
>DASTZJ010000084.1:0-5416 GCA_035764345.1 Candidatus Udaeobacter sp. | reverse complement strand
CATAATGGTCCTCCGGCGCTCTGGCTCACTCTGATTACGGATCAACTGAGCTTGCGCACTGATCAAAGTTGGGAAACATCTTTCGCAGGTTCTTCCTGGCATCATGCAGCACTGGCCTCGTTGGTGAAAACTCCCGGGCCTGGTAATTCCCTTGCCGGCAGCCAACGCACATTTGATGCGGTGAAAAAAAATTGGCCGCCGTGGATCGTTCTTATTGCAATCGCTTCTGTAGTAGTGTTTCTGTGGAACGTCAGCTTTAAGCAGTCCACAGCGCCATGGCGAGAACAAATCCTGCTGCTCGTTCTTGCCGGCTTGTGGTTGTTGTTATTCTGGAACAATGGACGGCTGTTGCCGTTCCACAGAGGCTTCGATTGGAAGGAGCATCTCGACTACATCAACTACATCCAGCAACACTGGTCGCTCCCATTGCCGAATGAAGGCTGGGAAATGTATCAGCCTCCGCTCTATTATTTGATTGCAGCGGCAAGCCTTTCGGCATGCGGGCTCTCGGTTGATGATCCGATGTCGATTTATGTTTTGCGTTGGCTCGGGGCATTCTTCGGCATTGCCGGTTTTGTTTTGGTCTTTTTGAGTTTGCGGCTCCTGCTTCCAGCGCGAGCCGCGCTCATCGGACTTTTGCTGGCAGCGTTTCTGCCAATGCATTTGTATCTCGCGCATTATGTGACGAACGAATTATTGTCCGCCACGCTGGCCACAGCGGCGCTTTATCTCTGTCTGCGTCTGTTGAGGAGCGACACGCTACACACATTGCAATTTGTCTGGGTCGGATTGGCTTTGGGGTCGGCGATGCTGGCCAAAGCGACCGGCGTATTGCTGCTGCCAGTCGTAATTGCTGCAATCGTGGGTAAGCTCGTCTATGCGCGAGCGCCAATCACAATCTCGTTGCGCTACCTCGGATTACTGCTCGCGATTTGTTTCGTTGTGTGCGGCTGGCATTACGCGCGCATCTGGCTAAGGTTCGGCACCCCGCTCCTTGGTAACTGGGATGTGGTCAGCGGGTTCACGTGGTGGCAGGACCCCGGTTATCACACCGCGGCTGATTACCTTCGTTTCGGCCGCTCGTTGGTGCATCCACTCTTCAGCGGCTTTGCCGGATTTGCCGATGGAATCTACTCCACGCTATGGGGCGACGGCTTGTGCAGCGGCACCTCAAGCTTGAGCATAGCTTGGAACCAGCAGCCGCTTCTGGCCGGTTATTTGTGGTCGCTTATTCCCACGGCGCTGGTTCTCGTAGGCGCTGTCGTCGGGATCGTTCGGTTTATTCGAAAACCTTCGAGTGAATTGTTCCTGTTATTTGGCTTCTCCGCCGTCATTGTGCTGGGCCTGATTTTTATGACTCTGAGAGTCCCGTCCTACGCGCAAGCGAAAGCGTTCTATGGGTTGTCGGCACTCACGCCCCTTTGTTTCTTTGGCGCGCTCGGTTGGGGAACGCTCACACACGCACGCTCGCGGTCCCGGTTTTTCCTTAGCGCACTCGCCTTGTTTTGGGCGATGAGCAGTTTCGCCACATACTGGATTGTGCCTTCGGCATCGCAGCACCTGTATGCAGTTAAGGCTTTAGGGACCCAGGGCAAAATCGACCGGGCAAATGCTGAAGCACTCAAGGCCGTGGAAGCCGATCCCTCGAACGCCGCCGCGCGAGGGTTCCACGCATTGAGCTTAAGCGAGCTAGGCCACGACGAGGAAGCCATTAAAGAAGCCGAACGCGCAATTGAATTAAATCCGACCGGTTCTGCTGCCCACTTGGATCTGGCCATTTCTGTAAGGCGGAGTGACCAAGAGCGCGCGATCGCGGAAGCTCGCCACGCAATCCAGATAGGTCCGGAGAATTCTTCGGCCTACCAAGTCCTCATGAATTGTCTTTTCGAATCACACCGCTACAACGAAGCGGCCGATCTTGGGCGCGAATGGTTGGCTGTGGCGCCCTATGATGCAGCCGCTCATTCCGCGTTAGGTTCGGCTCTAGCCGAAAACGGCGATCTTGTATCGGCCGCGCAACAGCTCGGTTACGTGATGATGTTGCGGCCAGAAGTTGAACAAGCTCACGCACAACTGCGGCAGATTCTCCTATCGTTGGCAAAGGAGCCGGATGGCTTGCAGCGATTGCGCGAGATTGCTGCAAATGCCCCGGACTCGCCGCGAATGCTCGACGAACTGGCGTGGTTGCTCGCGACGTATCCCGATTCGAAATCGCGCGACGGGGCCGAGGCAGTTCGCCTGGCCGAGCATGCTTGCGACCTCACCGAGCGCAAAATTCCGGCTCTTCTCGACACGCTGGCTGCGGCTTATGCCGAGGCCGGAGATTTCCCGCGCGCGATCAAGGCGGCTGAAGAAGCACTCAATCGCGCGCGCTCTTCCGGCGACAGTGATGCTGTCAAACTAAGCGAAAGCATTCTCGCATCGCTTCGCGAAAACCTTCCCTATCGCCAGGAGCCGGAGTAATCGCGCTGTGAAGGCCTGAACCATTCATTTCGCTCGCAAACGTGAGGCTGGCCTCACGCTGTTCGCGCGAGGACGCAGCGTCAGGATAATTGGCAACCCTGGAAAAGGTTGTGCGTGGCGAATGCGAGATTCCAGGTAGCGCTTGTAGGTTTGGCTCAACAGACGTGGATCATTCACGAAAAGGATGAATTCCGGAGGTTCCATTTGTTGATCGTCTTTCCCTTTCGATTGGGCAGCATAAAAAAGTTTGAGGCGCCGCGCCCTTATGGTCGCTGGCGGATTGGCTTCAAACGCCTGTCGCAATAATCGGTTCAAGACGCCAGTGCCGACACGCTGCCGCGCTGCACGTTGGACTTTTTCGATCAACCCAAACAATTTACTGACGTATTCTCCAGTTAACGACGACGTAATTAACACTGGCGCGTAATCTAAAAAGAAAATTTGCCGATGCGTCGCCTCAACTAGTTTGGCGATGGTCTCTTTTTGATTCCGCGTTGGTTTAACCAAGTCCCATTTGTTCAAAATAATGATCGCCGGTTTCTGCTCTGCTTGAATCAATCCGGCGATTCGTTTGTCCTGCGCGGTTACCCCTGCTGTGAGATCGACAATGAGAATGCAGAGGTCAGCGCGGCGTATGCTCCGTTCGGCGCGCATGACACTGAAAACTTCAACTGAAGTTGATTGCTTACCGCGCCGACGGATTCCCGCCGTATCGATGAAAACGAACCTTCGGCCGTTCCGGTCGCAAAGAATATCGATGGCATCGCGCGTGGTTCCTGGGAGTTCGCTTACAATGGCGCGTTCGCTGCGCACAACGGAATTGACCAGTGACGATTTTCCCACGTTTGGGCGTCCGAGGATCGCGACAGCAAGTGAGCCGTGACTCGTGGCTCGTGGCTCGTAGGAGGGCGAGGGGAGAAGTCGGTCAATTGCGTCTAACAAATCCGAGATGCCTCGACCGTGTTCCGCGCTGATCGCAATACTCGATTCGAAGCCCAACGAATCGAACTCTGCTGCCAGCGGCTCATGTTTTCCATCGTCGATTTTATTGATCACCAGGAACACCGGTTTTTGAGATTTGCGCAGCATACGCGCAACCTCTTCGTCAATCGGCGACAAACCCGCCTTCGCATCGACGACGAAAAGCAGAAGATCGCTCTCACCCAACGCCTCCTCGACAGCGCGGCGCACCTGCGCGCTCAGGTGTGCTTCACCCGCGCCGAAAATCCCGCCGGTGTCCCATAGCACGAAAGGCCGTGCACCGCGGGTGCAAACCGCGGAAATTTTGTCGCGCGTAATTCCGGGCTGATCATGAACGATCGCAATTTTTCGGCCAATCAGACGATTGAACAGCGCCGACTTGCCAACATTTGGCCGGCCAATGATTGCGACGCTCGGCATATTCGTTAGGCCGTTCATCGCCTGAAGAATTCTATCCTAACCCCGCTGCGCGTGTGCATGCCCTTCGGCCTGCAACTGACGCACGCCATTCAGGACGTAGACCACTCCTGAAATCAAGGTAAAAACTCCCGCAACGACGACGACCAGAAGCAGTGGCAAAAAACGTAACTGCAACATCACCCAGCCAATCGCGCACATCTGGCAAACCGTCGCTACTTTACCCGTCCAATTTGGTTTCACCCGCATTTTGTTGCCAATGAGCAAATGCAGGATCACCGCGCCCACGAGAATGACCGCGTCGCGCGTGATCACAAGGACCGGAAACCACGCGGGAAATCTTCCATATTCAGTGGCGGATTCGCTCCAGTTGCTGATGCTCAAGGTGATGATGCCGCTTAAAAGCAAACCTTTGTCCGCAATTGGATCGAGATACACTCCCAGAGTGCTGCGTTGGTTGTACCGGCGCGCAACGTATCCGTCCAGGCCGTCGCTTACGGCAGCAAGAATAAAAATGACAATCGCCGTGAAACGCTGCCATTCCAGCGGCTGGCCGCGTTTAATGCTCTCGCCATAGTAGATCGCCATCGTCACAAAAGCCGGGATCATCAAAATCCGGACGACGGTGATCTTGTTGGCCGTGGTCATAACGCGGATGACGACCAAAGGTGAAAGCCTGAGCCAAACTTGCAAGCGTTGTTATAGATGCGTGTGTCAGAACGCCTTCCCATGATTTCCGATGCTTAGCACTGCTACAACAAAGAGCGCCGAACGGCCAGGAACGTCGCAGGGCACGGAAGGCGGTCGTAAGGCGTTGATTGAGACTAGCGACGACTAAAACTTACCTGCGCTTGTACAACGTACTTCCGACGCGGTCGATGTGCTCCCTGAGTTGTCGGTTTCGGATCCAATTGTAAATCGCTAGGTCGAAAGTGTACGGAAGTGGCAGTTGGTCCAGTTCGCCAGCCAGTCGCGCCAACAGTTGCCAATTCACTCTCCCCCAAAACGCAAGATCAATATCGGAGTGCTTCTCGTAGTTGCCTTTCGCGCGGGAACCAAAGATCCGCACCTCGTCGACCTCTGGATGCCGGTGGAAAACGCCAGCGATCAGATCACGTTCTCCATCGTCTAGGCCAAACGAATTCATTTCGCGCTCTGTTCAAAAACTCGAACAATTGCTCGAACGCAGGAAGAAACTGACTCTCGATAAGGCCGACTGTCTCATCTAATAGCGCTTCATCATAGATGTGCGCTAGCGAGTTTCGGCGGTCTCGCATGTCAATCCAGACCTGGCCATCGGAGACGATTTTTGCTGAGAAGCCTTGTTTGATTACCCTACGTGGCGTGATCTGATCGCTGGCGTTTTCCACCGGCATCCAGAGGTCGACGAGGTGCGGATCTTTGGTTCCCGCGCGAAAGACAACTACGAGAAGCACTTCGATATTGATCTTGCGTTTTGGGGGAGAGTGAATTGGCAACTGTTGGCGCGACTGGCTGGCGAACTGGACCAACTGCCACTTCCGTACACTTTCGACCTAGCGATTTACAATTGGAT
>DASTZJ010000083.1:0-3987 GCA_035764345.1 Candidatus Udaeobacter sp. | reverse complement strand
CAAATCCTGAGTCGCAGCCACGCCGGTGCGGAAAAGCTTGTCCTGTCGGGCGAGCTCCCTTTCTGAAAGCACGAGCGCCGCCTGGATTTGCTCGCGCGCCGCCTTCTCAGCGGTCTCATCTAGCGCGAACAGCGGCTGGCCAGTTGTCACCTGCTGACCGCGCTGCACGGATAACGCTTCCAACTGCCCGGCCAGCGGCGATGCCACGTAAACAAATTCGCCCTCGACGTAGCCCTGGAAGCGATTCTTGGGTGGGTCGCTGCAACCGCCGAACAAGAGAAGTAGCATCAACGCTCCGGCGCCGCGCACTAGTTGTCGATCTCGGCGGAAGGAAAACGCATTCATGCTTTCTTTCCTTTCCGGATAAGCACGCCCTCGAGGACAACTTTGATGATCAATGCGAACGCAGTTTTTGGCGTGAGGCCAAATTCCTCCACCTTCGGCGGATTCATGATCGCCTGGACCATCGCCAGTAAAATCCCGATGATGAGCTTGGCCGGAACGTCTTTGCGCACCATTCCTGTCCTCTGGCCTTCGACGAAAAGTTTTCCAAAAAAGCGCTCGATCAATGCGGCCCGTCGGCGTTCGACCATCTTGAACACGTGCGGCGCTTTCTGGCGCATATCGCGGACAAACGGCGGCTTGATCTCATCCAATTCGCCTCGCATCCCGGCCAGCAGCTCGTGCAAGGCCGTTGGGAAATCATGCGGGTATGTGCGCGTGATTTCCTTCAATTTCGCTTCGACACACGCCAACTTATCGGCCAGCACAGCTTCGAGCACGGCGATCTTACTGGGGAAATGTGCATAGAGCGTTTTCTTGCTGGTGCCTAACTGCTCCGCCAGATCGTCCATAGTTACGCTGCGGAAGCCGTGACTGAAGAAATGTGCCCGCGCCGCATCCACGATTCGTTGCTGGCCCTCATCGGCCGTCCGGTTCGTCCTTTTGGGCGCCAGTCGACGACTGTTCTGAGTTTGGGTTGTAGCTCTCATCGCATTCCTTTCTCGGCTCTTTGCTTTCTGCTGATGTCACAGAGCATGTCGGAATGGATGTTCAGACCGATATTGGTCATGTTGTAAAGATGCTCACTGGCAACGAGCCAGACGATTTCGCAGATCTCGCGTTCGGAATAATAGCGGGACAACCGAGCAAAAGTGTCGGGGCTAACATTTTTGTTTTGTGTCAGCTCAGTGACGTAGTCCAAAGCTGCGCGTTCCCGTTCGGTAAAAAGACGACTTGTACCGTATTGCTCCAGCGCATCGAATTTGGCTTCGTTCATGGACGCGTTGATCGCGAATGCTCGGCCGATGTCCATGCAGAAACGACAGACGTTGATCCGGGCCACCTTTTCACGGATGAGCACAGCTAGCTCGGGCGGCAGCGTCAGCTTTTTGTCGAGCTTGCCGATCTTTGTGTAGAAGAGACCGAATGCGGGCGGCAAGCGCGCGCTATGCACTTTGAGCGGTGTCAGCACTTTGCCGAATTGCCGGCGTGTAAAGTAGTACGCCAGTTTCATGATCAGCCCTTCGGGCTTTTCGATAGGAGCAAGGAATGTATTCATATGCCCTTCCCACTAAGAAAACTATCCTAGTATATTTAGTTTCCAATACAACAAAAATGTTCAAACAATTTTTCGCGACTTGGCTCGGCTCAGCAGGCAAAAAGGCGTATTCCTCGTTTACTTCATCGGCGTGCGGCCGCACATCCTCTGAATCGCTGAATCCGCGCCGTAAAAAGGGCGAGCCCCAATCACTGCAGAGAATCGTATCGAGCAACGATTTTCGGAGTCTTTGTCCGCTCCGTCCGAGGGGGTTCTCTATATTTCGTTCATCACGATCTTGCGTTTGCGTCCGGTCTTAGCGATGGCCGCACTCACGATGATGTCACCGCGCTCGAAGTTGATCGCTTCCCACGTCAGCCCCTTGCGCAATTCGGCGCTGCGCATACCGCCAAACGCAATCAGCGCAATGTACGGCAAAAAATCTTTGTCAGCCGCATCCAGTAGCCGAGACAGTTCCGATGACGTGTAAATCTCCACCTCGCGCTGAAAGAGAGCGAGTTGCTGTCCCCTTGCCCCGGCTGGAGGTTAAAACGCAATCCTGCGCGATCCTGTGAAGCGGGCTTGCCGAATTTTAAGGGCACCAGCGCCCTGTTTGGCATCAGCAATAAAGTTGCCCAAAGCCTTTCTCGACGTAGGTAAAACATGAAATCGGGCCGGCGGGATTTGAACCCGCGACCTCTTGAACCCCATTCAAGCGCACTACCAAGCTGTGCTACGGCCCGATCGAATGCGAACTATTCACCAAGCGGACAAAATCGCCAAGTAAAGCTCGTTAACGAACTCGACGGCTTTAAGCCGTCAAGTTTGCAGAGCCGCTCGATCAAATTATTCACAAATCTATTCTGAAAACTGCTACCGCAGCAATTTGCGGCGCTCGTAGACCGCCGCTACAGAGAAAATCATGCTTAGTGCTGGAATTGTTGGCCTTCCCAATGTTGGCAAGTCCACTTTGTTTAACGCCGTCACGCGCACACGTAAAGCGCCGGCGGAAAATTATCCCTTCTGTACCATCGATCCAAACTTGGGCGTTGTGACAGTGCCGGATCCGCGCCTGGAAAAAATCGGCCAGATTTCGCATTCCAAAAAAGTGGTCCCAGCTGCCATTGAATTCGTTGATATTGCGGGCCTGGTCAAAGGCGCCAGCGCAGGTGAAGGGCTTGGGAATCAATTCCTCCATCACATCCGCGAAGTGGACGCAATCGTGCAGGTGGTGCGCTGTTTCGAAGACAGCAATATCCATCATGTCAGTGCGACTATCGATCCCGTTCGGGACATTGAAGTAATCAACACCGAGCTTGTGCTGGCGGATTTGGTCTCGCTTCAGCGAAGACGCGATCGATCGCAGAAGGAAGTGCGCGCCGGCGATAAGACAGCGAAGAACGAGAACGCGATCATCGAGAAGCTATTGCCCCATCTGGATGCAGTTAAGCCAGCCATCACCGCGACCTTGACGCCAGAAGAAAAAGTGCTCGCTCGCAATTTCTTTCTGCTCACATGGAAGCCAACAATTTTCGCCTGCAACGTCGCAGAATCGGATTTGGCGACTGTAGCCGCGGACGCTGACCGCGGCGATGGGACAACTAATGGCGCGGGTGCCGGGGTCAACGCTCCCGGCAACAACGCCGCGAAACACGTCGCGGCGGTTCGGCAATACGCGCGCCACCACTTTGCCACGGAGGCAATCGTCATCAGCGCGCAACTGGAAAGTGAGTTGGTTGACCTGAGTGAGCAGGACGCGCTGGATTATCTTCGCGGTTTAGGTGTGGAAGACACCGGCGTGCACGCCCTGATCCGGGCCGTTTATCACTTGCTTGGTCTGAGCACATTTCTTACGACCGGCGAAAAGGAAACACGCGCGTGGACAATTCATGCCGGCGACAAAGCAGCAACTGCTGCCGGAACTATCCACTCCGATTTCGAGCGCGGTTTTATCGCCGCGGAAACGATTTCCTATGATGACCTGATCGCCGCCGGGTCGCTGGCGAAAGCTCGTGAGGCGGGAAAGGTTCGACTTGAAGGAAAAGACTATGTCGTGCGCGATGGCGACGTGATCTTGTTCCGGTTCAACGTGTGAGCCAAAGGCCAGTTAAAAGAGTTAAAACGTTAAGCAGTTAAAACGGACCGTTTGGCACGCTTGCGGCTTTGAACCATTTTAACTTTTCAACTTTTTAACCTTTAACTATTACACTTCATACAGAATGCGGCCGCAATTCTCGCAACTCACAATCTCTTTCCCAGCTCTGGCGCGCGCCGCGGTTGCACTCGTCACTTTCATGTGGCAGCCCGTACAAACTCCGTGCTCGATCGCAACCACTGCGGCATCTCCCTTGCTTTTAAAAAGACTCTCAAAACGATCAAGCAAATCGTCATCGATTTTTCCAGCCAAGTCTGCGCGTTCCCGCGTCAATTCTTCCAGCCGTGACTGC
>DASTZJ010000082.1:0-2242 GCA_035764345.1 Candidatus Udaeobacter sp. | reverse complement strand
GATATAAGCCGCCGTTTCCATGATGGTTCGGCCCTTCTCCTCTGAGTGGACCAGCAATGCGTAAGTGGTGTGATTATTCATATCGTTGAATCCTTTCTTTTAAAGACGCCAGCCACTTCGGCTTTTGTCTAAAGTTTGTTGCTCGTTCATGATTGCTTTGAACGTTGGATGCGGCGGCGCCATGAATTGGATTCAAACAAAAATGAATTTGTTGCGGACATTCCCAGTTGATAGTCGCTATCTCATCGGCGTTTCCGGCGGGCGCGATTCCGTTGTGCTACTGCACTGGCTGACCAATCTCGGTTACAAGAAACTGATCGTCTGTCATTTGAACCACCAATTGCGAGGGCGAATGAGCGATGCGGATGCGCGCTTTGTCCAGAAGCTAGTCGGGCGCTACAACCAGGAATTTGTAGGACAGGCGCCCCGCCTGCCGAGTACCCGGATCGGCAAGCGAAGCGCTCGCCCCACAGCACGACTGGCAGATCTCCGTTTTGAGCTCGGCGCAGTAAATGTTCGCGCCCTCGCCACAAAACAAAAGATGTCGATTGAAACCGCAGCGCGCGAAGCCCGCTACGAATTTTTTGCTGAAACCGCACGACGCCGAAAATGCAAAACGATTTTTCTTGGGCATCATGCCGATGACCTGGTTGAAACCTTTTTAATCAATCTCTTTCGCGGCGCAGGGACTACAGGCCTGAGCGGCGTGCGCGAGATTTCAACGCGCCGGATCGACGATGTTAATCTTACCGTTGTGCGGCCGCTTCTCGGTGTCTGGCGCAAAGAGATCGATAGTTATCTGCGCGAGCATCGGATCAAATTTAGGGAAGACGCGTCGAACAAGAACCTCAATCCTCTTCGGAATCGCATTCGTCATCGCATTATTCCTTACCTTGAGAAAATCCTTGGCCGAAACATTCGGCCTGCGATTTGGCGGGCTGCTGCAATCGCCAGTGAAGAGGAAGATTGGATTGACGATCAACTCCCCGATTCAACCAACGCTGAACTTTCCGTCGAAAAACTTCATGCGCTGCCGGTCGCACTTCAGCGTCGGGCGATTTTCAAATGGTTGCGGGCGCAGAACATCTCTGGAGTTCGCTTCGATCTGGTTGAGCGTGTGCGCTCGCTGCTGGATCCAACTGTCGGACCTGCGAAAACCAATCTTGCGGAGAATCGGCACGCGCGCCGTCGCACTGGGAGAATTTTCATCGAATAAGCTGTAGCGGCGTCTCTCTGAGACGCGCAGATCGCGGAATGCAAGTACCACGGAAGGCGCTTCGCACAGCCAAGCGCGGCTACAGCAATCCGTGAAATCCGTGTAATCTGTGGCTAATGCCTTCCGACGTCCGCGTCCGTTTCGCACCCTCGCCCACCGGCTATCTGCACATCGGCGGGGCGCGCACTGCTCTTTTCAACTGGCTGTTTGCACGGCATCACGGCGGCAAATTCGTTCTGCGAATCGAAGATACTGATATCAAACGAAACACCGAAGAAGCGATGGCGGCCATTTATGAGGGGCTAGATTGGCTGGGCCTGAATTGGGACGAAGGTCCGCACGTCGGCGGCAAGTTCGGACCTTACTTGCAGAGTGAGCGGACGGAACTCTATGAGCGCTACCTGAAAAAACTTCAGGATGCCGGTCGCATCTTTGAAGACCAGGGGGCGATGCGATTTCGTTCGCCCCGCGAGCACGTGATTGTCGACGACATCGTGTGCGGAAAAATCGATTTCGATCTCAGCAATCCGGCTACCCATCCTGACATGACCATCCGCCGTCCGGACGGTTCGTGGATTTTTCATTTCGTGAATGTTATCGACGACCTGGAGATGAAAATCTCGCACGTGATCCGCGGCGAAGATCACCTCTCTAATACGCCAAAGCACATCGAGATTTTCCGCGCGCTCGGCGCGACGCCACCGCATTATGCGCACATTCCCCTTATCCTGAACCGCGACGGATCTAAGATGAGCAAACGCGACGAAGGCGCGCGTGTGGAGTATTATATCCGGCGCGGTTATCTTCCCGCTGCCGTTCGAAATTATCTATGTCTGCTGGGCTGGTCACCGAAGGATAACCGGGAGAAGATCGCCACCGACGAGATCATCCGGATCTTCGATCTGAAAAACATCGGACGCAGCTCGGCAACGTTCGATCCCGATAAATTGCATTGGTTAAACGGCGAATACGCACGCGAATTGAGCGACTCGGAGTTTTACAATTTGGCCGTCGCGAAGCTGAGGT
>DASTZJ010000081.1:0-2238 GCA_035764345.1 Candidatus Udaeobacter sp. | reverse complement strand
GAGAGATCATCGCGCGGATCCGGCTCGGTCAGCCCGGTCTGGTAAGCTGTTCGCACGAGAGCGCTAAATGGCGTGCTCCCATCAAAACTATTGAACAGATAGCTCAGCGTGCCCGAGAAAACGCCTTCCACCTTCCTGATCACGTCTCCGCTGGCGATCAGGTCGCGCAGCGTCGACATAATAGGCAGTCCCGCGCCAACGTTGGCTTCATCTAGAAAGTACTTCTGCCGCTTTCGCAAAAGCTCCATGAGGGCCGCGTATTGTCGCCACGGCAACACGTTCGCGCGCTTGTTCGGCGTGATGATGTGCAGATTCGCTCTGACAAAATCGGGATACGCCTTCACGATTGAATCGGCGGCCGTGCAATCAACAACCGCTGCGTCGGTCAACTCGAGTTTGGCGATTTCCCTTGCCAGGACCTGCGGATCCATCCGTCTTCGCGAAGCGGACAATCTGTCGCGCCAGCGTGCGAGATTGATGCCGTTACCCTCGAGCGCAAACCACTTGCTATTGGCCACGCCAACTACCGTTACATCGAATCCACGGGCAAGCAGATACGCGCGCTGCTCGTGCAGTTGTCGCAGTAGCGTTCCACCGATATTTCCGACGCCGATCACAACAAGCGCGAGGCGTTTGCGGACTTCGAAGAACGCCTGATGGATGATATTCAGCGCACGCGCTTGCTGCGCCACGTCGATGACGCAGGAGATGTTGCGCTCTGACGCGCCCTGCGCAATCGCGCTGATATTAATGTTATGCCGGCCAAGCGCTCCGAACACTTTGCCAGAGACACCGGGGTGCCCTTTCATCTCATCGCCGACGACCGCGACGATCGCTTGATTTGGTCTTTCATCGAGCGATGTCAAATGGTTCTGGAATTCGAACCGAAATTCGTGACGCACGGCCGCAATCGCTAAAGCCGTGTCGGCCTCGCGGACGGCGAAACAAATCGTGTGCTCGGATGAGGCTTGGGAGATGAGAATGACGTTGACGCCGCGAGATGCCAGCGCACGAAATAATCGCTCGGCGATTCCGGGAACTCCAACCATGCTCAGGCCCCGAATGGTCAGGAGCGTCAGTCCCGCGATTGAGCTGATCCCCTTCGCAAGTTGATCGCCATCGCTGCGATCACTCGAAATGAGCGTACCCGGCGCCTCTGGATGGAATGTATTCTTGATCAGAAGCGGAATTCGCCTGGCTACGGCCGGAGCAATCGCGGCGGGGTGAAGCACCTTCGCGCCGAAGTACGACAACTCCATCGCTTCTTCGTATGTGATTCGCGGCAAAACAAACGCAGGTGCGACCGCCTTCGGGTCGGCGCTCAAGACGCCGTCGACATCCGTCCAGATCTCAATTACGGAGGCGCCAAGAGCGGCGCCTAGAATGGCGGCGGTGTAATCGGATCCATTGCGGCCGATTGTTGTAGTTTGGCCGTCGCTGGTCGATCCAATAAATCCGGTCACGACAGGTATCGGCCGGCGGCGGCGAAGTTGAAACAGGTTTGTAAAGTATCGTCGCACCGCGCGATTCGTTTTGCTAAAGATCACGTTCGCGTTCGTGAACTGGTTGTCCGTAACCACGAGTTGTCGCGCGTCAACAAACCGGGCGGGATGAACCCGCGCAAGATGTGCCGCCACGATTAGCGCGCACAGCCGTTCGCCGAAACTCACGATTAGATCGAGCGCACGTGGTGGACTGTGACCTAAGAGCTGGACGCCGTGAAGCGCGTCATGCAAATCGCCGAGAAGTGTATCGACTTGTGATCGGATTCGGATACCTCTACGTCGACCGACCAGACCGTCGACCACCGAGCGGTGGCGGCTGGCGATTTTTTTCCACGCCGCGTGGTAGCGCCGATCATTCTTTTCCGCCAGCCGCGCACAATCGAGAAGCTGGTTGGTTACGCCCTGAAAAGCGGAAAGCACTACGATGACCGGTCCCCGCCGCGCTTCCTCAAGAACGATCCTGGCGACACCCCGGATGCAATCGGTTGTGGCAAGCGAAGAACCGCCAAACTTAAGTATTTTCATGACACGGAACCAATGTGGCCGTGAACGTGACGAGGATCGCGACCGACCACAAATTTTGTCGGCACACGTCTGCCGAATTTCTAGCGATAGCCCGCGGATAATCCTACCATCGACTTATGGCAGTTGCTTCAGCAGCGTTTTCCACCGTGCCCATGCTTCGTCGCGCGCTTTCTTGTCACCTTCGCGAACGTTCGGGTTCGCTGGCTCG
>DASTZJ010000080.1:0-3451 GCA_035764345.1 Candidatus Udaeobacter sp. | reverse complement strand
GCTGAGATTGCTATGGCGCAAGTAGTCGCGGATCGGTAATTGATGCCCTCCCATCTCTGCTAACAATGTTCCTACCGTATGCCGAAACGTATGCCAACCCACACCGCTGAAGCCGAGTTTCTCGAACGCAGGGCGTATTTTACTTTTTAGCACTGCTGCGAGGTCGAGTGCTCGCTGGCCGCGATATAGTCGAGACGGGAATACGAAGTGATCGGGTTCTGTGCGATGGCTTTGCGTTCTCCAGTTCTCCACTCCAGCAATGCCTCCTTCGCGGAAGCCTCCGTTTTGGTGGCCTTCAGAAGGCCTCCACGGCGCAGTCGCCAACGACCCACTTGGCATTGCCGGGCTGCCGGGAGCTCGAAGAACGCGCGTTGGTATCGACTCATCGAGAGAGTACAGCTTCCAAAACCGACACGCCCCTCTTTATCTCACTTGCATTACACCCTGCGAAGCCCAGCATCAACGCGGGCTTCTGCTCATACTTGCTGACATATGAGGAGATTGGAACTACTTCCAATCCCAGCTGTTCTGCCCGTCGTGTCAACACCATTTCGGTGACACGTGTTTTGATCCAGGCCACGGTACGCATCCCAGATTGAGCGTGCTCCACATCGAGCAAACCGGCGAGACGCCTATTCGCCTCTTCTGTAAGTAGCTGCGAACGCTCGGAGTAGACCTGCCTCATCTTTCTAACGTGGTGGCCGAAGTGGCCTTCGTTGATGAATTCCGTCAGCACGGCCTGATCTAACGTCGGAGCATGGCGATCGATGAAGCTTCGTGCGATTCTAAATGCTTCGACTAACCGTTCCGGAACAACGATGAACCCAATGCGAAGAGCGTTGAAGAGCATCTTCGTAAATGTTCCAACATAAATGACCGATCCGGATCTATCGAGGCTGTGCAGTGACGCAATCGGCTTCCCGGAATAGCGATATTCCGCGTCGTATTCATCTTCGATAATCCATGCCCCCGCGCGCGCGGCCCAGGAGAGAAGTTCGACTCGTCTCTCTGCTGACATGACAGTTCCAAGGGGAAACTGATTAGCTGGTGTTACATACACCACACGGGCGGCGGGAGATGACTTTATCGCTTTTGCAACATCTATACCGTTCCCATCAATTGGAATGGGAATCACACTCGCGCCAGCGCTCTGAAAGGCTTGAGAAGCTCCAGGGTACCCGGGATCTTCCATCCACATCTCGTCGCCGGGATCGAGAAGCACTCGCGCCAAGAGGTCCAACGCCTGCTGGGCGCCCGATGTCACGATGATCTGTTCAGCAGAACAACGTACTCCGCGAGAGTGGCCCACATATTCCGCGATGGCTCTTCGCAGGGGTGGATAACCACCTGCATCACCTTGTCCATACAAAGAACGCGGTGCTTTGCGATAAACGCGCGCCGCAATCCGCGCCCACAGTTCGACTGGAAACAGATCGATAGCCGGCTCGTAGCCCCGAAACGCCTTACCGATGGAATGCGAAGCTGGCAAGAAAAATGTGGTCTTAAGAAGACTCTGCGCGCGCTTTGCTATAGTCGCTCTGGAGATTACCTGGCGGGAAGAACTTTGTTTAGTCGGAGAGGTCATCTCCCACTCTGGCGCCGGTACGACAAATGTTCCAGCACTCACTTCGGACGAAACGAACCCCTCAGCCTGAAGTTGCTGGAATGCTGCCACGACTGTACCCCGGGCAAGGCCGTATTGTGCTGCCAGATTTCTCGTGGACGGCAATCGTGCTCCAGATTTCAATCGCCCATCAATAATTGCGGAGCGCAGCTCAGTATAGAGCCAGCGCCACATCTCCTGGCCATCCTTCCTTGGTTCTAAGACCAGGTCTTGAAATGTCTCTATTTTCGGCACTGTTTTAGGCACCTTATCATGGACTAGTCGTCCCGACGATTATGGACCTTCCGGCCATACCATTCCAATCATCTCATCTGCGGTATGGCACACACGCGCAAAGGCGGCGGGCACATCACCGAAAGGACAGAAGCAATGCATAACATGAAGAAGCTCATCCTCTCTGTATTTATCTTTACCTTCGGATTTGCCACGGCAACGCATGCCCAGCAAGTGAATACGCTCCTTACGAAACAGCTTCCGGAAGCACCGGGTAAAGAGATTGAAGTCATTACTGTCAATTACGCCCCAGGAGCCGTCGACGCGATCCACCGGCATGATGCGCACGCGGTTGTCTATGTTCTCGACGGGGAAGTTGAGATGCAAGTTCGTGGAGGCACGCTTCGCCGGCTTGGTCCCGGGCAGGTATTTTACGAATCACCTGAAGACGTTCATACCGTAAGCCGCAACGCGAGTAAGACGAAACCAGCGAAGTTCGTCGTATTTTTTATCAAAAATGAAGGAGCACCGATTCTCACTCCCATTCACTAGCCTCGGACGCGAGCATTGAATTTCTCCGATGAAACCATTTTGCCTAAAGCAATGTTCCTTACGTGGAAGCACGTATGAATTCAAAAGCCGCGCAACTCAGAGAAATTGAGAATGAGGAAACAAAGGCCATGAGTACGAATGCCGGCCAGCAACAAGTGGCTATTGTCACTGGCGCGTCCAGCGGCCTGGGGTTGGGCATCACGCGAGCGCTGCTCCAACGCGGCTTCCGTGTCGTCGCCAATTCGCGCACGATTAGCAAATCAAAGGAACTAAAACCCTCCGCAGACCTGGTCCTAGTGGACGGGGACATCGGCATAAAAGAGACCGCTTCAAAGGTGGCTGAGGCGGCCGTGAGCCATTTCGGACGCATTGACCTGCTCGTCAACAATGCGGGAATCTATATTCCCAAGCCATTCACGGAATATACCTCGGAGGATTTTGAAACGAACATCCACGTTAATGTCGCTGGATACTTCTTCGTGACACAGCAAGCGGTGGCGCAGATGCGCAAACAAAAGTCCGGCCACATCGTGAGCATTTCGGCCGTTGTGGTCGATCAGCCCTTGGCCGGTGGGCACATCGCACTGCCGGTCATCACCAAATCCACCATCCCCGCGTTCAGCCGCGCCCTGGCGATGGAATACGTGGCCGAGGGGATTCGGGCCAACACGATCTCGCCGGGCGTCGTGGACACGCCAATGCACGCTCACCGCGACCACGAGGCCCTGAAAAAGCTCAGCCCGATTCCACGCTTGGTTCAAATCTCAGAAATCGTGGATGCTCTGTTCTACTTGCAATCGGCACCGATGGTGAACGGCGAAAACATTCGAATTGACGGAGGATCTCATGCCGGCGCCAAGTGGTAAAACGCAAACCCACTTTGAAGTCCCGCTTTCGCTTGTGGAGGCACGTATGAATTCAAAAGCCGCGCAACTCAGAGAGAATGGGACAGAGATTGTCCGTCTGTTCGCACGGTTTGCGCTAGGAGCTTCCTTTCTATCCGCTGTGGCTGATCGTTTTGGCTTGTGGGGGCCATATGGAGCAAAGAACGTATCCTGGGGA
>DASTZJ010000079.1:0-2223 GCA_035764345.1 Candidatus Udaeobacter sp. | reverse complement strand
CAAGGCCGGTCTCTCCGATGAATACCTCAAACAGATCACCGGAAGCGTGAAGCCTGTCTACGACGAGGAGAAAAAGCAAAAGATCATCCTCGACTACAAAATCCTGAATGGCGAAGCCTCCGGTCCTCAGGATTTCAACATCCTGATCCTGGTTGAATATCCGAACTGGGCTGCGTTTGATAACCTGCGCGACAAGATGGATCCCATCGTCGAAAAGGTCATGGGCGCCGAGGACCAACGTCGCGCCACTGCCGTAAAACGGCTCGACATCCGCGAAATCCTCGGCACAAAAACCATGCGCGAGATTACTCTTAAGTAATCATTCGTCGCAGCCGATGCTTCGGTTTAACGATTTTTTTAGCGGCCATGCCCACCATGTCCCATACCACCCATGCCATGCGTGCTATGGAACCCGGTGTGGGCAGATCTAAAACTCGAGCCGTGACCGACACCTCGTGTCGTGGTCATTCTGCTACTGTGGCCACGGCTGATGTTAGTAGCGCTGCTTCCATGAACGCCGCTGCTTTTGCCGTGGACGGTCTGCGTGTTCTTCGCATGTGACGCTGCCTGGCTTGAGCGGTTCGCGTTGCTTACAAGCCTGCCGAGATTCAGGCCGTTATCGTGCGCAATTTTTCCCCACCCTTGCCCCGATTGGTGCAATGCGACGACGTTATCGAAGCTCTGGCCAGTGGCGTTAGCCAACAAGTGCGCTTTCTCTATTCCACCCCAGCCAAGTCCAGTCGAAGCTCTTTCGGCCTGCAGTGTTTCGACAGGAACTCCAGTCGCAGTCGAGATTCTATCCAGATCTTGTGCGAGAGAGATTGCCGTGCCGAACAGAAGCAGGGATGCCGCTGTGATAAGACTCAATGTTTTCATACCCGATTAAACTCCCTTCACGAACACAGGTTTCGCTTCTGGTCAGGCAACTGGTTCCCTGATTGCAGAAAAATTTCGTGGTGGCGCATGCGTCCCGCTTGCGGCCTGCAGAAGAGCGCAAGCCGGAGGCATGCGCCACGATTGCCTACCACGGCAACGCATCAAGATCCACATTGCCTCCGGTGAGAATGATGCCGACTCGCTGCCCAGCGACGCCGATCTTTCCTTCCTGAATCGCGGCGTACGGAACGGCCGCCGATGGCTCGACAATGATCTTCATCGTTTCCCAAATAGTCCGCATGGCGGAAATAATCGATTCCTCGCTTACGGTCACAATATCGTCCACGCAACGCTTGATGATCGCAAAGTTTGGTTCGCCGACATTTGTTCGCAGTCCGTCGGCGATGGTGAATTTCTTTTCGGTGTGGATTACTCGTCCCGCGCGAAATGATTGCGCGGCGTCATCAACGTTTTCGGGTTCAACCGCGATCACTTTGATATTTGGTCGCATCAATTTTGCAGCGACCGCTGTACCGGACAGCAATCCTCCTCCGCCGACGGGACACATCACAAGATCGAGATCGGGAACGTCTTCCAGCAATTCCACCACCGCCGTCCCCTGCCCTGCTATCACGTTTTCGTTTTCGAAAGAGTGAATCAGTGTCGCACCAGTCTTCGCGATTACATCGGCGCACACGGTCTCGCGCGCCTCTTCCGTAGGCTCGCAAAATACGACGCGCGCTCCGTAGTTTTCCACGGCGCGGATCTTCACCTTCGCTGAGTTCGATGGCATCACGATATGCGCAGGAATGCCGCGTAGTTTTGCCGCCCGAGCCACAGCGGCCCCATGGTTTCCCGACGAATGTGTTGCTACACCGCGCTGCGCGGTTGCGTCGTCGAGCGAAAAGACGGCATTTGTCGCTCCGCGCGCTTTGAACGCGCCAATCTTCTGAAAGTTTTCACACTTAAAGAAAAGTGAGGCTCCGCTCGCCTCATTCAGGCGCGAACTCGTCAGCACGAGTGTGCGATGAATATGCGGCCGAATCCGCTCGTGGGCTGCAAGGATAGCCGCGAGATCGAGCGTCATATCTACTTTGACCATCCGAAAAAAGCGTCGATGACGCCAAATGTGTCAATAAATCCGTGAGTCAAAATGCAGGCCCAAAGATTTCGACCTGCCACCATGTAGGCCATTCCCAAAATTAAGCCGGCAATCCCGGAATCAATTATTCCAGATGGGCCTTTGTAATAATGCCCGTAACCAAACAGAATCGAAACAACCACAATTCCAACCCAATAAGCCGTTGTCGATCGTTTCCCAATATCGGCTGCCCGCGTAAGCAAATA
>DASTZJ010000078.1:0-10146 GCA_035764345.1 Candidatus Udaeobacter sp. | reverse complement strand
CGCCATCGTGCGATGACGCCTAACCCTTGCTCAACCGGACCGCTCGCCGGGGGCGCTCGCTAACCGTCCGCTCGCGGCCGGTTAGCTTGGTTCGTTAGGAAGCACCACGCCACCCCGAATCATTTGCCGGCAGCTCTCAAGTCCGACAGGCCTTCTTGGTCGTTTTGTGAGAAGGATGATGAATTGGCACAACGCCAAGATGAACAGGTTCGCTATTGAGCACTTGGAACTCCAACCCGCTGATCATGTTCTTGAGATTGGCTTCGGCGAAGTGATTACGCTGCCTGCTTTAATTAGCCGGGCCGCGTTCTTAGGCGCTATCGATTGGTCGCCAGACGTAGTAAAGTGGGCGAAGAAGAAATTTTCAGGTTCTATCAAGGCGGGTCGCGCAGAGTTTCGCGAGGGCAGCGTCGAGGCAATCCCCTTCGATGCGGCAGCATTCGACAAGGTGTGCACCGTTAACACGATCTACTTCTGGCGTTCACTGGACGCGGGCTTTGCCGAGATCCAGCGCGTGCTTACGCCGGGTGGGCGCGTGGTCGTCGGCTTCCTTCCGAAGGAGTGGATGGATCGCTTAGAGTATCCGCCCGATATCTTCGCTTCGCGTGCTCCCAACGATGTCACTGCTGCACTCATAACTATCGGGTTCAAGGAGGTGCGGGTCGAACGACCGAAGCCGACGACGCCGTGGAACGTCATTGTCGCCACACGCTGAGAAACTTGATGTCCCTCGGCACCTAAGCAATCGATGGCCCAACGCCGCTCGACTTGCTTATGAGCTTGTTTGCATTCAACCTTGTCCTTGCCAAGCCCGGCACGTCCTCGGCGGCGTGGACCATCTTATTCTCGTTATGACTCGGAGAGCGTTCGTTTCGCATAGGGCACAACGGAAAGGATTCTTCTAGTAGCAAGCTGACGATGGGAACCAGAACGATCGCGGTGCTCGTCACGATTGCCTTCAGCGTGATCGGCGTGCTGGGTGACTACTTCCTCAAGCTGGCCAGCGCGCGCGAGCAGCCGCTGCGGACGGGTTGGTTTTACCTCGGCTTCGCTCTCTACGCCTCGACCGCGTTCGGCTGGGTATTCGTAATGAGGCACCTGAAACTGGCCACCATCAGTGTCCTCTACTCTGTCTCCCTGGTGCTGCTTCTCACCGCCATCGGGGTGGTGCTGTTCCGGGAGTCACTGAACTACTTTGAGGTGATCGGGATCGTGTTGGCCATCGCCTCGCTCGTGCTGTTGATGCGCTTCGCCTAGCAATCTGCCGAGAGCAAACGTTCGTCGCGGTTGCGGTGGATCGACGCTATCGCCATCGGCGCGCTCTATGGATTCGTTTTTGGTCTTGTGAGTTATCTCACGAAGGGGCAGTTGTGATTTTGTCGACAAAGCGCAGCCTCTCTTTCAAAATACTGGGTAGCTGAGCTCTATCTCGTCACATGCACGCCAAGTCGATACACGCCGATCACCCATTTGTATGAATATTCCGCACTTTATCCAGATCGATCCTTTGGCGGGAATCCTCAGCTATTTTTTATTCCCTCTATGCTCTTTACTACACGCGTCGCCAGGAACGACGAAATGCCTGTCTTAGACTTCTGTAGCTGTGGAGCAGCGACTACTTACAGCCACTGCCGAAATGAGGGATGGTACGAATTAGAAGCGCTGACTGCGCCCATCTACATGGACGACCTTTACAAGACCAACAATGTTCTGAGCACCCAGCTTTGGAGTGTTGCTCATTTCCTCGAGCACCTGCACTCGCTGCATTCGCATAACGTGCTCGATAGGCGGTTGGTTAGCGCGCTTTTCAAGAACAATGTTCTGCGCTGGATAGATCTGCTTGGCAGCCCAAAAGTCATTTGGGGAAGCGAACAAGACTTTTTCGACAACAACATCAAGCCACTTAAGAATGAGCTACAGCCTTAACTGTGCTCTCTAGTAATCCTACTCGCGCCATGCCCATTTCGTACAACGAAGTCCGTCAATTCGCACTGGCTTTGCCCGGCGTTTCCGAACGTCGTGCTTATCGCGGACCTTCTCTACACGTTGGTCGCAAGTTTCTGGGACGTTTGCGGGAGGATGGTGAGACTTTCGTACTTAAGATCGATCCCACCGACCGAACTCAATTGTTGGAAATCTCGCCTGATGCGTTCTTTCTCACAGAGCATTACCGGCCTTATCCGTACGTGCTTGTCAATCTTTTGGCGGTCAAACCTGCGACGTTAAAGCCGCTCATCGAACGGGCCTGGCGGATGATTGTCTCCAAAAAAGCGATTTTAGCGTACGATGCCTCTGCTCGCAGTTCGCGAGCCTGACCAAGCGCTGCAGCACATGAACCAGAAAGTCGATGACCGAAAAAAGCTTAACGGAAAGATAGCGATTATTACCGGGGCAACCGGCGGGATTGGTGAAGCGACAGTGAAGCTTTTCCTGCGTGAGGGTGCGAACGTGATGTTGGTGGATCGCTCCTCCGATAAGCTGAGGGCCGCACGCGATCGGCTGGCGCTCAACAAGCGTGTGGCCTGGTCTGTTGCCGACGCCGCTGATGAAGAGGCAACAGCGGCGGCGGTCGCAGCGACGATCAAAACTTTTGGCGGCGTGGACATCTTATTCGCAAATGCCGGCACCGAAGGATGGGTAAAGCCTATCGAGACGGTCGATGTGACGGAATTCGAGCAAGTCCTCCGAACTAATGTCCTCGGTGTCTGGCTCGCGATGAAGCATTGCGTCGAACCTATGAAGAAACGGGGACAGGGCTCAATGATCGCTACGGCTTCGATTGCTGGCCTGATCGGTTATCCCGGCCTGGCTCCTTACAGCGCGAGCAAGCATGCGGTCTGCGGCCTGGTCGAAACAGCGGCGCTCGAGCTGGGTGCCTGTGGACTCCGCGTAAATGCCATTGCGCCGGGACCGATCGACAACCGAATGATGGGTTCGGTGGAGTCCCAGGCATCGCCCCAAGATCCCGCCGCGGTGCGCGACGCAGTCAGGGCTAGAATTGCGATGGGACGATACGGAATCAATGAAGAAGTCGCCAATCTCGCCGCGTTTCTTGCGAGCGACGAATCGTCGTACTGCACGGGTGGAATTTATACGATCGATGGTGGATACACGGCCGCCTGACGCAGGTAAGCCTCCTTCTCGTTAGCTGTGAGAATCTGAGGCGGTCACTGTGAAACCTGGTTCAACGATGCGGGTAGCCCGGCCGACCGACAATCTGGCGGCGATTGCCGAGAGGTATGCGAAGGGTCTGGATTTGACCGTGCTTGCTCAGTTTGAAGATCACCGCGGCTTTGATGGCGTTATCCTCGGTCATCCCAAGCAGCCTTACCAAATAGAGTTCACGTCTCAACGAGGACACCAGGTCGGCAAAGCCCCGACCCGGGATTACCTGCTGGTCTTTTACATTCCCGACAAGGGCGAATGGGAAGCAGGCTGTACACAAATGATATCGGCAGGGTTTCGCGAGGTGTCATCATACAACCCGTATTGGGATCTGCAGGGCAGAACGTTCGAAGATATCAATGGCGTGGACCCTGTAGATGAGGCGACGGCAATGGAAAATGCCAATCGCATCGTCTGCAGGCGACACGCCCGCTACCACAGAGAGGATTACTTCGGTGAGCGCGTGTCGGCGTGTGTTTTTACTTCGCGCCTTTGCTTGTCCACGACGCGACGCAACTCGCGCTCCATCGTTTTGAACGCGTCGTGAATCACCTTGTTGACCGGCCGGTGTGAGCCATTGTCCATCTGCCTCTCGTCAACGACGAGCTCATGGCCCCGGGCCACAGTCACATCAATACGGCACCGGTATGGATTTCCTTTTTGATGCGTGTGATTGGTCTGCTCAATGGCCACATCGCAGCGGTTGATGTGGTCGCAAAATTTTTCCAGTCGCGCAGCATAATCCAAAATGAGATTGTTGATCTGGTCAGATTTTTCCAGACCCCGATACGAGATCTTAACAGGCAGTTGCATGATTACTTGGATAAGAAGTTAAACTTCGACATAAGCGGACGCGATAAAAAAACAACGCGATGTCATCCCGAGCCGCGCAGACGGCGAGGGATCTCCCAATCGGAGCGACGAGCACTGGACGTTGTTTGCGTGATCTACAGACCTGCGTGAGGTCCCTCACTCCGTTCGGGATGACATTTGCTGCGTACATGGGAATTCACATTTGCTGCAACGAACGAAACCGCGAAACGAGTTTTGCCGGTTCCACTTTTACCAAATCCGATTTGACGTGTTCGACGATTCGGTCGCGCACCGTCGGCGGCAGAAGATCGACAATCGCCCCGTGAATTTCAGCCGGCGCGGCGAACGACCATCCCTCCTTCCCATTGGGCGAAACAATTCTGGTAATTTGATCGGCGAGCTCCTTGTGAATGCGGCGGTCCATTTCTGTTGCCAACTGCGTCCGCTCGGAAATGGAGCCCGCTCCATGATGAGCGCCTGCGCCGTTGGTCACGGGAAAACGTCCGGCCAAATCGCTTACCTTATCGACGAATCTTCCATGCGCGTCGGTGATGTTGAATGCCTGCACTAATTGCAGGCTCGGCCCGCGCGTCGGCGTCTCGTTTACCCGATATGCTTTTAAACCGCCTCGATCAATGACGATGATAAACGAGCTCGGTGTCATGACGAATCACTGACCAAAAAAATTTGGCCGCGCATAAAAGATACGCTCTACATCTCTATAGACTAATTCGTTTCTGGCAACAAGATTGCGTTGCTGAATTTCTCAACCTGGTGGCGCACTACTTGCGGCGAGCGCGCTCTTCCTCGGCGCTAAGCGGAGGAAACTCGACGTGACGCTTTTTCCAGGATTCCTCGCGCGCCTGAGCCTGCGCGCCGCTTACCAGTTGAAGCAAACAGCAAGCACGGCCGCCCAGATCGACATCGTCCCCGGAGGCAAACCTTTTCCGTTCCGCCAAGAAACCATCTGGATTCATTGTGTCGAGAATCAATTCCCACTCGATATGCTCCTGGCCCGGCAGGACAAAGGGGATTGGCTCGTAGTGGGCATTAATTAGCAGTAGAAATGTGTCGTCGCGGATTGGTTCACCTTCAAAACTGAGAACATCGATCGTATCGCCACTCAGCAGCATGCCGATACAACGAACGAATGGCGAAGCCCATTCTTCCTCGCTCATCTCACTGCCGCCGGGATTGAACCACATCACATCGCGAATCTCGGAACCGCGTATCCGTCTACCCTGAAAAAATTTCGGGCGGCGAAACACTGGATGCGCGCTGCGAAATGAAATCAGCTTTCGCGTGAACTCCAGAAACTGAATTTGCTTTTCATCGCGCGTCCAATTGAACCAGCTGATCTCATTGTCCTGGCAATACGCATTGTTATTGCCGTTCTGTGATCGTCCCCACTCATCTCCGCCGCTGAGCATCGGCACGCCTTGGGAAAGAAAAAGCGTAGTCAGAAAATTGCGTCGCTGCCGTTCACGCAACGCTATGATCTGCGGGTCTTCCGTTGGACCTTCCGCGCCGCAATTCCACGAGAGATTGTTATTGTCGCCGTCCTTGTTGCCATCACCGTTCGCCTCGTTGTGTTTTTCATTGTAGCTGACCAGGTCGTTGAGCGTGAACCCATCATGCGCGGTGACAAAATTAATGCTGGCGTACGGTCGGCGCCCGTTGTGCTGATACAGGTCGGGGCTACCGGTGAGCCGGTATCCCATCTCGCCTATGCGGCCCTCATCGCCTTTCCAAAAACCGCGAATCGTATCGCGATACTTCCCGTTCCATTCCGCCCATAGCACGGGAAAATTCCCAACTTGATAGCCCCCCTCGCCCACGTCCCATGGTTCCGCAATTAGTTTCACCTGCGAGAGCACGGGGTCCTGATGAATGATTTCGAAGAAAGCGTGCAGCTTGTTAACGCCTTCGTGATCGCGGGCCAGACTGACGGCAAGATCGAAGCGAAATCCGTCCACGTGCATTTCCAGGACCCAATAACGCAAGCTGTCCATCACCAGCTGAAGCGTCCGGGGATGCAGCAGGTTAAAGGTGTTGCCTGTGCCCGTGAAATCCAGATAGAACCGTGGCTTGTCCGGACGCAAGCGGTAGTAAGCGAGATTGTCGATGCCGCGGAAACAGAGTGTTGGACCGAGATGATTTCCTTCGGCAGTATGATTATAAACCACATCGAGAATCACTTCGATGCCGGCGGCGTGAAGACTGCGCACCATCGATTTGAACTCGACCACTTGTTCCCCTATTTGCCCGCTGCTGGAGTATTGCGCATGCGGCGCAAAAAACCCGATCGTATTGTAACCCCAGTAATTCGTTAGGCCGCGATCGATCAGAACTTTGTCGTCGATGTGCGTGTGCACCGGCAATAGCTCGATCGCGGTGACACCGAGCTTTTTGAAGTAATCAATCGCCGCCGTGCTTCCGAGCGCCGCATATGTGCCACGCAATTCCTCCGGCACGTTGGGCCAAAGTTTGCTGAAGCCTTTTACGTGCAGCTCATAAATCACCGAACCGTGCAGCGGCACGCCGGGTCTCTTGTCGTCCTGCCAGTCGAATCCGGCGTCGATGACAACGGACTTCGGCACTCCCCACGCGTCATCGCGAAAATCCTGAGTCAAATCCTCCTTCTTGTCGCCGATGACGTAACCGAACATTTCGTCCGCCCAGCTGACTTCTCCGGCAATAGCTTTCGCGTAAGGGTCGAGAAGGAGTTTCGAACTGTTGAAGCGCAGTCCGCGTTCCGGATCGTACGGACCGGAAACGCGGAAACTGTATAATTGTCCTGGACGCACGTCTGGCAAGAACACGTGCCAGACTTGATCGGTGTGTTCGGTGACTGGGATACGAATGTTTTCTTCTGTGGCCTCGATGCTGTCGAACAAGCAAAGCTCAACACCGGCGGCGTGTTCGGAAAAGATCGCAAAGTTGACACCGTTCCCCATCCACGTCGCGCCCAGAGGATACGGATAGCCGAGGAAGGTCCTTATCGAAGTCATAAACGCGCCGCGCATTTATCCGGCATCGAGCGCGCAATGGCAACCACGAACACGATCGACTTTGTCGGGTAGCCGCCGTATTCCGCTACGATTTAGTTGTAAAGCGGCGCAGCAACGCCGCACTCCAAAACGCAAGAAGCGAATACGCGCTCCGAATGACGGCCAGGTTTTGGAGTGCGGTAGTGCTCTACCGCTTTGAGTGCTCCCGACTACATCCCACGGGCTGGGCGACTGGAATTACCGGGTTCTTGCCCGGTCCACCGCACAGCTTGCTCTTTCTACGGTCGTGTTGAAGATCATCGGTGTGGTTTGGAAAATCACCACGGTATTCGTCGTCATGTGCGCCTTAGCGCTGTACTTTTACGCGCATCACAATTGGCATCCGCTATCCGCGGGAACAACAATCGATCGGATTGTCGTGCAAAAATCAGCAAAGAAATTGTCGATCTTTCGCGACGACAACCAGATCAAGCGTTATCGAATCGCTTTAGGTCGGAATCCAGTGGGCGCGAAGCGGGAAGAAGGCGACATGAAAACACCGGAGGGAATCTACAAGATCGACAGCCGAAATGCGCAAAGCAGTTTTCACCTCGCGCTGCACATTTCTTATCCGTCAGATGAAGACAATAAACGCGCGGCCGCGCGCGGCGTCTCAGCGGGTTCTGACATCATGGTTCACGGAATTAAGAACGGACGCGGCTGGATTGGCGCCTTTCATCGCTGGAAGGATTGGACTGCGGGTTGCATCGCGCTCACCGACGAAGAGATCGAGGAACTCTGGCGTGTGACGCCGGATGGGACGACAATTGAGATTCGCCCGTAAAGGATTACAAATCCTGCAGAACACGCTTCGCCTTTTCGACATCCGATGGCCGCAAAACGATCAGACCCTTTTCCTCCCCTCGACTGCCGGCCAGATATGCGTATTCGATATTGACCTCGGCTTCTGCGAGGCGCTCGGCGATTTTTGCCAAGACGCCTGGTTGACTCGCGGCTTCGATCATCAACACTTCGGTCTCGAGCGCCAGAGTGCCCGCCTCGCCCAGAAGCATGAGCGCCTTGGTTGGATCGCTTACGACCATACGCACCACTGTGTGATCGACTGTGTCGGATGTAGCCAGCGCGTGGATGTTAATTTCTGCTTTGGCCAGCGCTTCACACACGCGCGCAAGTGCCCCGGGACGATTTGCAAGAAAGACTGCGAGTTGGGTGGCCGTTTCGATGGAGAGCGATGGGCTCATGCTGCTTTCAAAGTGATGCCGGGAATGGCTTCTGACAACTCGGGAAAATCCGCAGCTGTGAGTCTGCCTTCACTCTAAACCACCAACGAATTTTCCAACCGCGACCAGCATGTCGCGGCATCTCGTTCACCGATCATGAACTTAAATACCACTTCGAAAGAATTCGCGAGTCCCGATAATTTCAGGATTGTCGATCCAGAGATGACTGCAGTCGCTGAACCTCGTTCCGTGAAGTCACGACCTCCGAGACGGACTATTGGGTTCGTCACGGCATCTTCCATCGTTATTGCCAACATTATCGGCACCGGCATCTTCACCAGCCTTGGCTTTCAACTGGGAGACATTCAGGCGGGATTCCCGCTGCTCATGCTTTGGATCGTTGGCGGAATCACGGCGCTTTGCGGCGCGCTTTGTTATGGCGAACTCAGCGCCGCGCTGCCGCGCTCCGGAGGTGAATACCATTTTCTATCGCAGATCTATCATCCCGCGCTCGGATTCATGGCGGGATTTGTTTCCGCTACCGTTGGGTTCGCTGCGCCAATCGCACTCGCCGCCATGGCGTTTGGGAAATATTTTGTCGGAGTGTTCGGTGTCGGCTCGCCGATGCTTCTATCATTTATCGTTGTTTGGGTGGTGACAGCTTTTCATCTCGGGAACCTCCAGGTCGGCAGTGCATTTCAAAATCTTTCTACGCTCGTGAAACTGCTTCTGATCGGCGCGCTTATCGCCGCCGGACTGTTTGTGCAGACAAAGCAGCCGATCAGCTTTTTACCCGCGCCCGGTGATGGGATCGCGATCTTCGGCGCGCCGTTTGCTGTTGCGTTGGTTTACGTGATGTATTCCTACTCGGGTTGGAACGCAGCAGCCTACATCACGGGCGAAATTAAGAAGCCGGAAAAAAATGTGCCGCGCTCATTGCTTGTCGGGACGGGCATCGTGATCGTGATTTATGTACTGCTTAACGCCATCTTCCTTGCCACGACGCCCGTCCAGGAATTGAAAGGTCAGCTTGAGGTAGCGTTAATCGCAGGCAAACATATTTTTGGGACAAGCGGCGGCCGGGTCGCCGGCGCGGTAATTTGCCTCGGTTTGGTTTCAGCAATCAGCTCAATGACATGGATCGGGCCGCGTGTCAGCATGTCGATGGGCGAAGATCATTGGTTGCTGCGAATGCTTGGCAGCAAGAATCCTCACGGCATTCCCACCAACGCTATTGTGCTGCAGTTGCTCATCATCAATGTGTTGTTGTTCACTCGCAGTTTTGAAAGCGTACTGCAATACACCCAATTTAGCTTGTTGATCTGCTCGCTGTTCACTGTGCTGGGCGTGATGGTGCTGCGCGCAACGCGTCCAGAAATCGCCCGGCCTTACCGGGTGTGGGCTTATCCGCTGCCCCCAATTATCTTCGCTGTCATTACACTTTGGATGATGTTTTATCTGTTGCGCTGGAAGACCATCGAATCACTGGCGGGACTCGCGACCGCACTCGCTGGTCTGCTTCTCTATTTTTGCGCACGAAAGCCCACACAAAGACAACGCTCCACATGAAAACGCAATATCTCACCAAGGTCGTGGTGAAGATTTTCTTGTTGATCGTCGCGACTGCACTCAGCGTTTTTGCACAAGAGAATCCGCAGATCGCGCCGCGCGCGATCCCAGTTAACCCAGTCAGCGCTGGGCCCAACGACATCGCGCGGTTCCTTGCGGGGATGCCGGTTCCGGAGAATTCTCCGCTCGCGCCGCTCACGCGCAATTCGGCATGGCAAGCGCATTCCGCTTTTTTCGAGGGCGAGTTCACCAAGCTCTACCAGCGTCAGCTCCAAAAGCTGCATGCGTGGGAAGCCACTAATCTTCCTGAGGTAACGCAGCCGACTCCGGTCGCATTTTACATGTTCAGTGGTCCGGACTTTTTGTAC
>DASTZJ010000077.1:0-8774 GCA_035764345.1 Candidatus Udaeobacter sp. | reverse complement strand
GGCACACGGTGCATTTGGTATTGCGCAAGCGAGAACACGAGTGCTGGCAGCTTCAAGATTTCATCACCCCGCGCGGCGACTCGCTGTCATATGTGTACTCACTTCCGCAGCCCTAACCAATCGCTCCAGCCGACGGCTACCTGCTGCGCGTTCAGCTTTTTTATGACTAAAACCGTTTCAGAGATTATCAGCCTCGTTCCCGGTAGCCGCGGCTGAGCTCTTTCTCGTTAGGTGAAAGTACAGAACGTTCGAGAACAAACGCTATGAATTGGAAAAAACTTGTCTTGGCAACTATGGCCGCCTTCGTGTTTATGTTTTTGTTTGGTTTCGTGTGGAACGGTAAGCTCATGCACTTTGCTTACGATGAAGCGATAACACTTTGGCGAGATAGAGCGGATATGCCGATCCTAATTTTAGGATATTTAGTGGTGGCATTCTTCATCGCCCTAACCTATGCCCGCTTCATCTCGCGTGGCGGTGCGTGGGCTGGTTTCCGGCTCGGAATGACGTTGGCATTTATTAACGTTGGGGGTCAGTTCATCACGTTTGCGGTGCAGCCGCTTACGCTTCACATTCTCTGGCTGTCGATCATCGGCACTCTCGTGCAGTTTATAGTCGCCGGTGCTATCATCGGTGCCATTTACACACCGGGCGCGAGTGAGAGCGCCACTACTTGAGCGCTGGCGGGATGCGACGCTTTTCACCTAACCAATCACTGCAGCCAACCGATGGCCGTCGCGTCATCTCACTTTCTCGTATGCAACAGTTGTCGATCCAAGCAAAGCTCGGTCTCGCCGGCGGTGGCTCAACTCCGTCTCGTTAGGTCCATGGGCAAGTGTCTAAATCTCTTTTTTGTTCTATCTTGAGAAATGGATGAGTTCAGTTTCCTCTCAGTTCTTCTTTCCGTAATTCTGGGACTGGCCATTACCCAAATCCTACAAGGATTTCGGGGACTGATGCTGTCGCGAACGCAGACTCGAGTTTACTGGCCGGTAATTGGTTGGGCTATCTTGATCCTGCTGGTCTGTTTTCAGAACTGGTGGTCAATGTTTGGAATGCGAAACCGACACGACTGGAGTTTCGAGCAATTCGCGATGATCCTGCTGCAAACTATCCTTTTTTACTTGCTCGCCGGATTGGTCTTTCCGGATTTCTCCGGTGAGGAGATCGTTGATCTAAAAGAAAGCTTCTAAGCACATCGACGCTGGTTCTTCTTTATTGGTTTCGCGAGCATTGTGGTAAGCGTGATTAAAAGCTTGGTCCTTAATGGCAAACTACCTGACACGACGGACCTCACGTTCCACGTGATTTTCGGTGTCGCGCTACTTAGCGGCGGATTGACACGGCGGGAGCCTTATCATAAGGCGCTGGTCCTCTTTGTTATCGCTACCTTTGTTCTTTACACGCTCTTGCTATATGCTCGGATGCGGTGATTCCAAGAGCATCTTCGACAAGCGGGCAGCCCCCGGCAGGCCTAACCAAGCGCTCCAGCCAACCCTGGTGGACGCGATGACTCACTGTTTCTTTTATGCAACCCTTCTGGATCTTGGTTAAACTCGCTCTCGCCAGCGATGGCTGAGCGTTGTCTCGTTAGGTAAGCTGGAGCGATGCGCCCAGAGGTATCACGTCTGGAACATAGAGCAGTGACAGTTCTCCTAGTAGTCATTTCTATTGTATGTCCATTCGTACCCAAAAGCTTCGTGTGGAGTTTGGCAGTCGTGCAAATCCTATTATTAGTCTGGGCGATTTCTCGACATGATTGGAATACGGTCCACCTGGGAATATTGCTCTGTGCCCTAACCCTGTTTTCCCTGATCCCTGGGACTCGCCGGTGGCCGTGGAGCTTCCTCATCCCGGTCCTCTTGTACTGGACATTGCTTCAAAGTTTTCGACCGTTGCGCCTGACTGCAACATGGTTGCGCACGGGTCAGCCGACGCTGCCCATTTGGATCGTCGCTGCAACGGTCGCAGTGGTTTCTGCTCTGTCTCTTCTGGTTTGGTTTAAGCTGGCGTGTCCGGACGTCAAATGGCAAGCCGCTTTGATTCCCTCATGGTCTCCTGGAAGACTCGTGCTTCTGGGGCTCGGATTTGCGCTGTTCAACGCAGCGGTGGAAGAGATGATTTGGCGCGGTGTTATCTTCGACGCCCTCGAGCGGGCGCGATTTCCAACTATCTCGGTAGTGCTGATACAGGCTGTATCGTTTGGGGTTGTTCACCTGCACGGATTTCCCAGCGGAAGCGTCGGAATATTGCTTGCATCAGTTTACGGAGCGATACTCGGCTTACTACGGGCGCAGACGCGAGGACTCCTCGTTCCCTTTGTCACTCATGCCGTTACCGATTCTTCGATCTTTGGCATATTAGTCTATATTGCGAATGAATGATTTTGCCTACGGAATGTCGCCTAACCAGACGATGAAACCAACTCCGAAGGCTTTCGCGAGCAGGCTGGCCCCATTGTCAGGCAAGTTCAGCGTGTTTACCGCGCACCCTGGATTTCATCCAGGTGCCCGGCTTCCCTAGTGCGATTCGCGTCTTTGCGGTCACGCACTCCCGCCGTAATGTTGTTCAACGCTAGTCGTGGCTTCTTTCTTTTTCATTAGCGCTGAACCGACGCTCCGACCTTATGGCAAAGACGATGATAGACTTTGACGTGGTCCGAGAGATTGCGCTCGGGCTGCCAGGTGTCGAAGAGAGCACAATTCATGGCGCTCCCTCGATCAAGTTGCGCGGAAAGCTTTTGACGTGCCCAGCTCTTCATTCCTCAGCTGAGTCGAACTCGCTGATGGTTCGAATCGATTTTGACCGATGCGCAGAGCTGATGAAGGTCGAGCCGGACGTTTACTACGTAACGAATCATTACGCGAACCATCCGTCGGTGCTCGTGCGACTGTCGCGTATCGACCGAACCGCCTTAAAAGATCTGCTGGATTATGCCTGGCGCTTCGTGAGCTCGAGGACAAAGGCCAGCAAGCGAAGAGTCCGTGGCGGCCGGCGGGCGACACAAGGTTGAGAGTTGAGAGATGAGCGCTGAGAGTTGAAGAAAGCTCGTCTACGTGAGGGTGGCCTAGCTTTTTCTCGTCTGGCACTGTAACCGTATAGCGATCCAATAGATGAAAGGACACAAAATGCGATCCCTAATACGTGTTTGTTTGTTAACTGCATCTATCTTGTTTCCGAGCACGTGCATCTTGGCCGCCCAATCTGCGAATCGTGTCACCATCGTCTATGATGCTTTTGGCAAGAGTTCGCCGCTGAAAAAGGATTGGGGATTCTCCGCGTTCATCGAGTATAACGGCAAGCGCATCCTTTTCGACACTGGTAACAACGCCGATACCTTCAGCCAGAATGCCAAAACATTGGGTATTGATCTCAAGAAGTTAGACTTCGCTGTAATTTCACATCGACACGGAGATCATACCAGCGGCCTGAATTATCTGGTGAGTGTCAATCCCGGTGTAAGAATCTACGCGCCAAAGGAAGGGTTCGGAGTATTCGGTGCAGCACTGCCAGGAACATTCTATCGCAAGGATGAATCGCTACCTGGTGATATGCGTTATTACGATGGACACCCTCCCGAGAAGATGACTTTCGGCACGCCCTGGCCAAACGCCAACTTTGTTTGGGTTGATAACCTAACTGAAGTTGTGCCAGGAATCTTTTTGATTTCGACAGTCTCGCAGACACCCGGCACACTGGAACTTCGCGAACTCTCGCTAGCGATTAAGTCGCCCAAGGGTGTGGTCTTAGGAGTCGGATGCTCACATCCGGGAATTGAGAAGATACTGGAA
This sequence comes from Candidatus Udaeobacter sp., assembly GCA_035764345.1. Lineage (GTDB taxonomy): Bacteria > Verrucomicrobiota > Verrucomicrobiia > Chthoniobacterales > UBA10450 > Udaeobacter. Next base: position 4,983 of record DASTZJ010000077.1, on the reverse strand, counting down.
GCATCAATGGCGGTGGACAAGCATGTTCATCTTATCTTCGGAGGGCTCCATTTGGTAACAACTCCAGATCCAGAGATTGCACGTATTGCGGCCGCGTTGCACGATCAATGGAAACTTGATCGGATGGCGCCGGGCCATTGCACCGGAGAGCCAGCTTTTGCGGCTTTTCGCAAAGCGTTCGGTGACCAGTATGTCTACGCCGGGTTGGGCAGTGTGATAGAACTTCCGTGAGCCTGTGGTATCAGGTGAGGCCCCGCGAAAAGCTGCGACGAGAGTCATCGCCGAAACCAACAAGCTAGCTATGCGCGGCGCCGTTTAATTAATCCGGAAGTCTTCCGCGCAAAACAGTGAGCGAATACGGCGGTAGTTCGTAGAATGAAGATGCTTTTCGCGTAAAGCGCGCGGGCGGAAGACTACGAATCGGGTGTCCATTTGGCCCGTCATTGTGCCACAGATATTGTTCGTGAGAGAACTGGATAACATCCACGTCGCCGGCAAAGGTCACCTGGTGCTGTTCCCCAGGGATGTTGAACTGCACAGTCAGGCGCGCTGTGCGGTTGGGATGCTTGTTAATTGCTAGCAGGGACCATTGTTTGTCTGGTCGTCGCACTGCATAGACGCTGACAGCACGCAATAACATCGGCTTCTGCTGCGTTATGGTTACGGGAAATATTTCGTGTGTGTCGTTTGTTGGTTGCATCCATTCCTTTGTGATGAGCTGGGCGGCAACGTAACAGGATAAGCGATTCACTTGGTCGCTGTTTGGATTCAACTGAAGCATCATGAGATTGCCCCAGGAACACTTGAGCTCGTCCTGCAGATAGTTTGGCTCGTATCCGTACAGGTACGGCTTGGAGCCGCCCCGAGTCAGAAACGTGCCAACCGTGTCCGCATCGAAAAGCGCCCCTTCGATATCCACTTCGTGGCGTCCGGCAAAAACCGAATAACCGTATTCGGTCATCAACCACGGAATTGCCGTGGGAACTCCGTCCGCTCGCAAGCTGGTCATCATTGCACCCAGACGCTTTGGGATTTCTAACAACTGCGGCGCTGCGTCGGCGCAGATGTTGTCGAACGGATAAAACTCAAACGAGAAAAAATCGAATGGCACTCCGGCGCTTCGAACATATTTGAGAAAGCGATTCATCCAGGAGCGATTGCCTGCTGCGTCAGGCCACGTAAGAAGTTGTTCCTCGAAATTTTGGAGGCTTGGTCCTCCAAGTTTCAAACGCGGATTCAGCGCAACGAGCCGGCGCGTGAGTCCCGTGTAAAGCGCGGCATAATCCTCTGGTGACGCCCACTGGCCGTCGGGTTCTTCACCTAACTCGACGCCTTCGATAAGGTATTGCCTTAGATAGCTGATCTCAGCGGTTGCGTTTTCCGGCGTGTCGTACAAAACGCCGACGGGCACAAGAACTGGCAAATGATTGGTCAGTTCACTTCTCAGAATAAAATCCAGACCCGGCTGCTCGATCTTGTAATCAATGTCACCGGCGCGGTGCCAGGGGTCAGTCGAAGAGACATAGATGACGGTTTGCCGGTGTCGATCAGGGGCGTGACGGATGTAATCATGAAAGCGGCCGGGACTATCGACATTCCCAAGCTCGATCTCGCGAATCGCAAATCCGATTCGATCACGAATGTCATTCGACGTTTCCGCACTTGTTTGCGAACTGTGGGTCATCACGACGCGCACAAATCGAATCCGAAGCGCTTTGGCACAAAGCCGGATGGATTCGTCGCCGCCAGATCCGTGGGTCACTTCACCGTTTGGGAAAGCACGCCAGTCATCCTTTCGATCGCTGTGCAGATGCATCGGATCATTTCCCGTCCAGTATTCCACTCTGAATTGCTCGGCGTACGGCGCGCCCCAATGAATCCGAATTGAGTTAATCGATCTCGTCGCGCCGAGGTCGATTACAATCCATTGTGGATGCGCATCATCGGATTCGCCGGTGAAATGCGAATCGAGATACGGATTGCTTTTCCAAAATGATTCTTCGTCGCCGTCAGCGATGCGGGAATAACCATCATCGTTCGCTTGATCAATCGTGTTACCTCTTCGCGGCAACCGATAGCCATAGGAGATATTAATTGGTTCGCCGAGTGAATCGTCCGAGGTCCAGTATCCGCGCTGGTGATCCGGATCGCTCCATGTGCCTCGCGGGTTCCAATGCCAGACTTCACCGGCAAGCTCGGTGCGCAGTCGATACGTCAGCGGCCCGAATCCGGCTGATCGCATCTCGGCGATGTTTTTATCCGTAAACATCCGAGCGCATTCACCTTTCTCGTGACCGTCAACGCCCGCGCCTAATGCCTGAGTTGGCACACATTGATTTACAGGCTGATCTGCAAGGACAACGGCAGAAACCGCAAATGGTTTTTCATCGGCACGCGCCTCTTGTGCCGCCGCTAGTTGGATGAGGCCGATCCCGGTAAGAGAAAGCGATGCGACGACGCATCGCACTCCGAACTCCGAAGGTCTTCGCGAGGCCGCACTTCGTACAAAATTCATCGAGCTCTTTATCTCGTTTCGCGGAAAGCTTTTGGAGTGCGCACTGCCGGTCCGACTTCGCCGGGCGCCCTCGCGTTCCCTTTCGTTGCTACCGCTGCGTCTTCTCCAATTGCTTCCTGACCTGGTCCTTTTCGTGGCGAACGTCCTTTAGGTGACTCTGGAGTAGCGGCAACTGCGATGCTTGCGGATTCGGGCGGTGAAGCAGCGTCTTATTGTTTTTACCGCCCCGGTATGCAGGTCCCGGTTGCTTCGCCTCGCCAACACGGAGGAGCAAATCGTCTTCTTGTCGCTGAAGCTCATCGTAGCGGGCTTGGAGCGCGCGAACCTCGTTCTGCCGGCTTTGTTGTTCTGCGCGATATTGATTCGCCTTTTGTGTTGCTTCCGCTTCCCGGCGCAAAACCTCTTCTCGCTGTTTTCGCACCTGCTCGAGTCCGGCATTTTGCTGCGCTGAATAATCGGCGGCTTTCTGTGGGGCATAGCCGAAGCGTTCCTGAACCTCTTTAGGAAGCTCGGTAAAATAAACTTTGGAGATCCCCGACTTACTCATTAGCACGATCCCGTCGGGTTCGACTCGGCTTACCGTGACATCCTTATATTCCTTTCCGGCGACAGTTTTAAAATCCTCTGAGAACGCGACCGAGATCAAAGAGAGGCTAAGAAAGGTGAGAAACGTTGTCTGCATGTGTTGTCTTGATCCCTGCGTTCTGTTCTCAAAATACAGCTTTTCGAGTCAAGAAAATTCCCGGACACGCGGAGTGCCGTAGCAAGCAAGGGTATTCTCGGTTGTTTATAGCTGTCGTGAAAAGCGGCGGAGTACCGCCGCACTCCAAAACGCGAGCGAGACCTCAACGTTCTTGGACACGTTGGTTTTTGCGAGGAAACTTGCGAGGCTATGCGTATTGATTCAGGTTTGGGATTTGCCCTTGCACTAGTTGGATTGAGTTTGGTGCTGGCTGGGTGCCGGCAACGCGTCACTGTTGCGCAAGTCGATCCAAACGGCCCGGTCGAGGTCGTGATTCCTCAACACGGCGCATACACCGGCGCTTTCATGGATTTTGGCGACGCGGAGGACGACGTTACTCTGGAGACGATCGACGATTTCGAGCAGATGGTGGGCAAACATCAGGCCATCGTCGCTTCGTCGAGTTACTGGGGAGAACAAAATTTTCCCGTGGACAATCTTAATGTCATCTGGCGCCACGGCTCGCTGCCGCTTGTCTTTTGGTCGCCGTGGGACAGGCCCTATGAAGAAGATCACGGCCCGGACAAGTTCAGTTTGACCGAGATCCTTGCCGGCAAGTGGGACGCGTACATCGATAAGTGGGCGGATGCCGCGCGGAATTTTGGTCATCCGTTGATTGTGGTGTTCGGCGTCGAAATGAATGGGACATGGTTCCCGTGGTCAGGAGCTTATTACGGCGGCGCCCAATGGAACAAAGACCAGAACAACTGGAAAGGTCCGGAAACATTTCGCAAGGCGTTCCGCTACGTGGTGGATCGCGTCCGGGCGCGCGGTGCTTCAAATATCAAGTGGATGTTTCACACGAACAATTATCCCTATCCGTACGAAACCTGGAACTGCGCGCCAGCTTATTATCCCGGGTCCGACTACGTCGATTGGCTCGGTCTGAGCGTTTATGGACAGCAATATAAGGACGAGCCAAACCCGGATATTCCTTCGTTGGTGAACTGGCCGTACGAGGAAATGTCCAGGCTCGATCCGCATAAACCAATCATGATTGCCGAATGGGCGACCGGCGAATTTCCGCATTCGGCCGAGGGCGGCGGCGTTGGCAAAGCGGAATGGATCAGGCAGGGACTTAAGCAGTTTCGCACGCGTTATCCTCGGATTAAGGCGGCGGTTTACTGGCACGAGCGCTGGCAAAACGCCGATGGATCCTACAGCAACCTGCGCGTGAATTCCTCCGTGGAATCGCTGCGAGCGTACCGCGAAGGCGTCGCAAATCCGGATTGGTTAGGCAATCTAATTTTGCGGCCTATTCCGAAACCGTGATTTAACCCGATCGGCTTGGAGACGGGCGGCTCTCGGGCCGCATCACCTGGCCGCTCGGTGCGAGGGCGCGCCGGCTCCAGTTGTCCCGCGTTACATGTCGAGCGAAAGTCTTGCCCTGAGCGAAGTCGAACGTGTCGAGGCGCAGCGATCGTTAAATGATAAGAGCTAGAGATTCCTCAATGATGCTCGGAATGACAAAAGCGTGTTATTGTTTCTCCGCTGGCGCGCTCTTCTGAAGATCGAGAGCTATTTTCCAAGCCCCATCAGGCTCAAGCCGCCAGATACAAAGATAGATACCACTGGGTGGCATGGTTCTGCTCGCTGGTGTATTCGCCGTATTCGTAGGCGGATCAAGCGGATTACTTGTGCTTGCGCCTCTTGCCGTGCGAGTCGTTTTTGCATCCTGTTCGGACAATTGTTTTTTGGCAGCTGTTTTGCCCACTGCAGGGAGCTG
>DASTZJ010000076.1:0-5011 GCA_035764345.1 Candidatus Udaeobacter sp. | reverse complement strand
GTCGCCGAGATACAAGCGAACGATATCTCCAGGCACAAGCGTCCGCGCATCAACTTGCTCCCATTTTCCACTGCGAAGCACGCGCGCTTTTAAGGCGAGAGAATTCTTCAAGGCGTCAAGCGCGTTGGAAGCTTCGTGTTCTTCCCAGAATCCTAACAAGGCGTTGAACAGTAGAAGCGAGGTAATGATCGTAAAATCGCCCCAGTCTCCTACAATTAGTGCCATCAGGGCCGCGGCCTCGATCATCCATAGTATAGGTCCCCAGAAATAAGCGAGGAAAGCCGAAAGCGCGCTTTTCTTTTCTTCCGGCAGCGCGTTTGTGCCGTACCTAGTCAGACGTTCCTGTAGTTGGGCAGGGGTCAGACCTGTCTTGGATTAGTTCCAAGGTTCGCGAGAATTTCGGCGATGGTGGGACTAGCAGATCCGGCGAGATCAGGCGCTGCCATGAACAACTCCTCGGCTCATTCGATAGGACGACGTAATAACTTGGCCGGTCCTCGAAGACTAGAAAAAAGCTAACAGTTTCGATGGCCAAACCCGCCGTTCGTGGCGAGGAGACCGCCTACATCGCCTTATAGTCAACCGTAATAGTGCGGTAAAGAAGCGCGCCGTGTTGCGCAGAGAAATAAAAGAGCTCAAGCATCGTCGCGCCCACCATCCATTGATAGCCCACCAGCGTCTGAATGACATCTGTATCAGTGTCGCGGGAACGGGATACCAGTTTTCCCGTCCCGTACTTTTCGTCGAAGTATTTGCGAATTTCTCCCATTCGCTGGTTGTAACGTTCGATCGACCAATCCGGGTATTCGTATTGCAACTCCACCGCAACAAGCGCTCTCTGCTTAAAAGTAAACAACGTGCGCTTTAACCCTGGATGAAGCAGACCTTCCACTGTCCAGACGTCCCGTTTCTCCTTTTTTTCCCGGGAGGTGATCTTCGCTTTCGCGCCGTGCAGCACCGCTTCCACATGCGCCATCGAGTCATTCCAACGAAAGCCGAACGGCGGCAAAAGCTCATCAACGGAATACGCCTGCGCCACAGAAAGAAGAAGGGCAATGACGCTGGTCGAAAGAATTCGACGTATTGCTCCACTCTTCCAATTAAAGGCGCAGTTCGTCTGCCAGTTCTCTATCTTCGTGTGCGTTGCCCACATTTTGATCGGCATCCCAGTGGCACTCTGGAAGCGGGAAAATTGCGTGCACGGGTCAATTCGGTCAAATCGGGAGGGACGACATCACGGCGATGCGAAGGGATTGATCACCGCTCCACAGCGTCGGTCCTCCTCTCACGGACAGATCCGTAGCAGGATTCTTTTTTGTTTTCCCTCGGGCACGTCTGTTTCCATTTTCCAGTCAAGAAAATTTTTGGTCGCGATGAAAAATAAAATTCATTTTTTTCTTGTCGATTTTGAGAGCGGTTTCTAGTCTCAAGCCCGCTGGCGAGGCAGAAACAAGAGCACATGTGAATAAGTTGTGAACATTTCTGAGAAACTTTTAGCAGCGAGAATGAACGAGACGAACAGATCGCTGGAACAACGATGGAACGCGGAACGTCGCCTGAAGGCATCCAATCACTCGCTAACGCGCAGCGCAGTCTATTTTCCCTCGTATTTGCTCACTTTTGACAGTTTTCTTCAGAATCTCTCCAAGAAGTTACGGCGGGGATCAGTTCGATGTCACCTGGGTTTTACCCAGCGATTTCCCGCTGTATTAGGGAGTGTGGCGATTGCGTAACACTGTTAACAAGTCTGCTATGGACAAAAAATGCGCGCAGTTGTGGCAGCAATTATCAGCCGCGCTCAAACCACAGATTAGCGCCGATAGCTTTAAACGTTGGTTCTCGGCTGTCGAGCTTGTTGAAGCGAAAGACAAATCGCTCACTCTTCGTGTTCCAAACAACATCTATCAGTTTTGGATAGAAAGTAATTACATGCCGGCATTGCAAACCGCCATCGTCACCACGTTCGGCAGCCCGCGCCCGGTAAAGTTTTGCTCGCCAACAGGACCTGGCGTTCAAATGCCCGCCGAGAGTACCGCACCGCTAGCAAAAATTTTACCTGAACCCCCCGCCGACACAAAACCAGGCGCAACCGTGCCCGGACTGAATCCACGGAACACGTTCGAATCTTTCGTGGTCGGTCCGAACAATGAAATTGCGCATGCCGCCGCTCTCGCCGTCGCGCAGGCGCCCGCGCGCACGTACAACCCGCTGTTCATTTATGGCGGTGTCGGTCTTGGCAAGACCCACCTGATGCAGGCCATTGGCCAGTACGTCTGGGCCAAGAAGAAAAACGTGAAGGTGATTTATGTCTCCAGTGAACTGTTTATCAACGAGTTCATCGACGCGATCCAGCACAGTAATCTAGTCAAATTCCGGAAGCGTTATCGCCAGGTCGATCTCCTCCTGATTGACGACATCCAGTTTCTCGGGGGCAAAGAGCGTTCCCAGGAAGAATTCTTTCACACGTTCAATACGCTCTTTGATGGACATAAGCAGATCGTTCTCTCAAGCGATCGCCCGGCTTCCGAGATTGCGAATCTGGAGCACCGCCTGGTTTCGCGCTTTGAATGGGGACTCACTGCTGAGCTTCAACCGCCGGACATCGAGACGCGCTTGGCGATCCTGCGGAAAAAAGCGCGCGGCATGCAGATCACATTGCGCGATGAGATTTTTCAATTTCTTGCAAGCCGCATTCGCACAAATGTGCGCCGGCTAGAGGGCGCGCTTATGCGCGTGGCTTCGTTTGCGTCACTCAGCGGCAAGGAACTGACCCAGGAGGTCGTGGAGCATTTGCTAAAAGATATTTTGCAGGAGGAAGGACGCCATTCCATCACAATCGAACAGATTCAGCGGCGGGTGGCCGAACATTTTGACGTCCGCGTGGCCGACATGACAAGCAAGCGGCGCCCGGCCAGCATCGCCTTTCCACGGCAGGTGGCGATGTATCTCGCGCGCGAGCTTACCAAGGCGTCTTTGAATGAAATTGGCGAGGCATTCGGGGGACGCGACCACGGCACGGTATTGCACGCCTGCAAACTGGTAAAGAGGCGGATGACCGAACAAGACAACATTCGCCAGACCATATCCTTCATTGACAGCTCCCTTCAGCGTTGAGCCTCACGTGGGTGCGTTTCCAGCTTGCGATTCCGGCTACGAGGGCTACAAACTTGGCCGGTGTTAGAGAGATTGCGGTTGCCGATTAAAACTCAAAGCTTTACATCTTAAACCGTCATAATGAAATTTAGCGTCGCGAAAGACAAACTGCTCGAAGGCCTGCAGCAGGTCCAAAACGTTGTTAGCACCCGCACTACTCTTCCGATCCTTTCCAATGTCCTTTTGCAGGCGCACGGCGACGAAATCCATCTCACAACAACCGATCTTGATGTCGGTGTGCGCGGTAGTTGCGAAGCGGATGTAGAAAAAGAAGGGGCGACCACACTGCCTGCCCGTCGTCTCTTCACCATCGTCCGTGAACTGCCTTCGAGCGAAATTCAGATAGATGTTAATGGCAAGAATGCCGCTTCCATCCGGAGCGGACAAAGCTTTTTCAAGATTCTGGGGTTGCCCGAAGAAGAATTTCCGCCGCTGCCGAAGTTCGAGGGCGCGAAGGTAGTCACGATTCGCCAGAAAGATTTGCGCGACGGGCTGCGCAAGACTTCCTATGCGATATCCACGGACGAGACTCGCTACGTGCTCAACGGCGTTCTTTTCAGTTTCAAGGACAACAAGCTGACGCTAGTCGCAACAGACGGGCGGCGGCTTGCCATGGTCGAAATCGAGCTGGAGTTTCCACGCAGCCACGAAGCGGACCTTATTATTCCGACGAAAGCGGTGACCGAATTGCAACGCCTGCTTACCGATGATGGCGAAATCAAAGTCAGCATGGGCAGCGGGCAAATCGCGTTCGACCTTAGTAAGACGCTGCTCGTTTCGAAATTGATCGAAGGCAACTATCCAAACTATCGCCAGGTCATTCCATCAGAGGCAAAAGAGCGAATAAAACTCGAGCGCGAAACATTTCTAAACTCGCTGCGGCGCGTGTCGCTGCTTGCGAGCGACAAATCGCACTCGGTGAAACTGAATTTTGGCAAGAACAATATCGACATTACCGCCGTCACTCCGGAAGTAGGCGAAGCGAAGGAATCACTCGCCGTTGCCTATAAAGGTCGCGATTTTTCCATCGCGTTTAATCCGGAATTTCTCATGGCACCCCTGCGTGCGCTGACCGAGGACGAAGTCTTTCTCGATCTCATCGACGAAATGAGCCCGGGTGTTTTGAAGATTCAGACGCCGTTTCTTTACGTTCTCATGCCAATGCGCATCAGCTCGTAGGGCTCCGTATCCTGGAGGATTAAGTGGAAAAAGCGGCGGTGTTCTGCCGCTTTCCATTTCGTTTACAGCGAGGGGTAACGACATACCCAATGGGAGCTGGAACGCCGCACTTCAGCAGCTCCTCGGCTGCTTACAAAGCCCGCCGTTGCGGCATGGCCGATTGCACCATCATCAGCTCGGTCACGTTCTCCGGCGTGAGTAAACCAACCAGGCGTTTCATCCGATCCAGCACTGGCACCGCCGGGCAATTGTACTCCTGCATGATGCGGAACGCGTCTTCGAAACGCGTTCCAGTGGTTACTGTAGGAATATCCCGCCGCATCACGTCGCCCACGCGAAGCGCGGGATCGTTCTTACGCAATGCAGCGATAAGATCCTGACGGGTCAACAAACCGGCGACGTCGCCCGTATCACTCACGACTGGAAAATCGTGCTGCGAAGTCGCAAGCAATGCGTCGACCGCCTCCTGCAAGCTGGCGTCTTCCGAAAGCGTCCGAAACTCCCGCACCATCGCGCTGGAGACCGGGAATCGGCGCGAGACATCTTTCATCTGCGCCAGGGCCGCTTCTTGGGACGCGCCGATATAAACGAAAAGCGCGATGAAGAGCAGAAACGGATTCCAGAGCAACCCGATGAAGCCGAAGACGAACGCAAATCCCTGGCCGACGTTTGCGGCAAC
>DASTZJ010000075.1:0-4472 GCA_035764345.1 Candidatus Udaeobacter sp. | reverse complement strand
CGCGATATGGTATCTGAACAACAACGTTTTGGCCGGCGGCGCATTCGGGCCGACTCTTCCGACCGGTTGGGGGTTGGTAGGTGTAGCGGATTTTAATCGTGATGGCCATGCAGATTATGCCTTGTTTAATCCCATTACGCGCCAAACGGCGATCTGGTATTTGTCAGGAGTAACGTTCATTGGAGGCGCTTATGGGCCGACCCTTCCCAACGGCTGGGCGTTGGTGGCGACGGGAGACTTTAACGGCGGCGGCAATCCAGACTTCGTACTTTACAATGCGAATACCCGTCAAACAGCGATCTGGTATCTCAACAACAACGTGTTTGTCAGCTCTGCGTACGGTCCAACTCTTCCGGCCGGCTGGAGCTTGGTCGCGCCTTGAGACCGGCTGCCTCTTGGTTTAAGCGTCTTCTTCTTTTAGCGAGTGCACGTGCTGCTCTTGCCGTGCCTTCGTGGAGCGCATGCGCCGCTTGACTATCGACGACGCGGCAATCTGGGTTAACGGTTTTGTTTAATGACGAAAGAGGAAATCGCTGGCGTGCTGGAGCAAATCGCGACGCTGCTCGAATTGAAGAATGAAAACCCTTTCAAAATCCGAGCTTACACAAATGCTGCGCGTGCGATCGAAACTTTTGGCGGGAATGTCACCAATTTTCAGGATGAAGAGGCGCTGTCGAACATTCCAGGAATCGGCAAGAGCACTGCTCTTAAGATCAAGGAACTCGCGGCGACTGGATCGCTGAAATATCTGGCAGAATTGAGCGCGGAATTCCCGTCCGGAATTCTCGAATTGTTCTCGCTACCTGGGCTTGGCGCCAAGAAGATCAAGGCTCTTTACGACAAACTTCAGATCAGTTCCATCGAGCAGCTGCAAAAGGCATGCGAAACCGGGCGGGTCGCTGAATTGCCCGGTTTTGGTGAAACAACCCAGCAAAAGCTTTGTGACATCATTGCAAAACGCGCAGCGCATGCCGGTTCATTTCAATTCGGGCAGATCGCGGCCGAAGCGGAAACACTGCGGTCTGATTTGGCGGCGCATAGCAGCGCTTTGCAAGTCGATCTGGCTGGAAGTTATCGTCGGAGAAAAGAAATCGTACACGATTTGGATCTTTTGGTGGCAACAAAGAATCCCGAGAGCATCACGAAATTCTTCGTTTCTCACTCGCTGGTGGAATCGACTATCGCGCAAGGGCCCACTAAATCGAGCGTGCGACTGCGATCGGGAGTGCAGTGCGACCTGCGAGTGGTGAGCACGACGGAATATCCTTTCGCGCTCGCTTATTTCACCGGAAACAAGGAACACAATATCGAATTACGCAGCCGCGCGCTTCAGCGTGGCTGGACACTTAACGAATATCGGCTCGCTCCGCTACCGGCGGATCCAAAAGCGAAAAAGAAAAGGCCGGTAAAAAAAATTCCGAAGGTGCACGATGAAGCCGGCGTTTATCTCGCAGTCGACCTCGATTTTATTCCGCCGGAGTTACGGGAGAATTGGGGTGAATTCGAAGCCGCGGAGAACCATTCGCTGCCAAAATTAATTGAGAAGGAAAACTTGCGCGGCACATTTCATTGCCACACGACTGCCAGCGACGGGCACAACTCCATCGAAGAGATGGCAGAGGCTGCGCAAGAGCTCGGACTCGAGTATCTCGGAATCGCAGACCATAGCCGCAGCTCGACGCAGGCACACGGAATCGACGAAGCAAAGCTGCGCTCCCAAATTACCAGCATTCGAACGTTGAATAAGAAGCTGCGCGGCTTTCGCCTCTTTGCGGGTGTGGAATGCGACATTCTTCGCGATGGTTCGCTTGATTTTTCAAACGAAATTTTGTCAGAGCTCGATTACGTGGTTGCGTCTGTTCATTCCGTTTTCAATTTGAGTGAGACAGACATGACCCGCCGCGTGATCCGGGCGATGGAGAATCCGTTCGTTACAATGCTGGCGCATCCGACTGGCCGATTGCTCCTGAAACGGGATCCCTATCAAATTGATATCCCGGCAATTCTCGATGCAGCGGCGCGTACCGGGACATGGATCGAGCTCAACGCTGCACCGAAACGCCTCGATCTCGACTGGCGGTGGTGGCCATTGGCGAAACAGAAAGGTGTTAAATGTGTGATTAACCCAGACGCGCATCGTACGGAGCGATTGCAAGATTTGTGGTTCGGAATCGGGATCGCGCGCAAAGGGTGGCTGATCAAAGCGGATGTGATGAATTGCTTACCGCTCGCCAAGATCGAGAGCGCGCTGCGAGGGAAGCGAGAGAAGTCTTAAGTTTAAGCTTTAAGCCTAACACTTTTCTCTTTGCGGCATGAACATGGTGAGGCATTTGCAGGCCCCGCCGGCTTTGATGAACTCGCTCATCGGCAATTCGTGGCAGCGATAGCCACGGTCTTGCAGCGTCGCCACCAGTCGCGGCGCGCCTTCGGGCAGGACAATGTCGCGTTCAATGACGACCGCGTTGCATGAAAAGTGCACTGCTTCCTCCGGTGAAACGTCGATCAAATCGGCCAAATGTTCGCGAATTGCGCGCTGGCCGTAATCATCGAAGGCGGACGGAAACCAAAAAGCCGCACCATCCGGTAGCGGGCAAAAGCAAGTGTCGAGATGATAAAAGCGCGGATCGACCAATTCCACTGAGATTACGAGACAGCCGAGGATGTCAGCCACGGCGCGGTGAGATTGAATGTCGGAACGAAATTTGTAACCGCAGAAGAGCGCATCCCCGCCAAAGAGAGCGTCGCCTTCGCCCTCGAAATAAAGATTTTCCGGCAACCAACGCACTTCATAACGGCGTTGTTCCATCCATTTCGCAAAAAACGGCTGTTCACCGGCGCGCTCTTTATGACGGAAGTTGCTGGGGATGAATTTGCGACCAACCGTCAATCCGGCGTTGGCCGTAAAGACCATGTCGGGAAGTCCCGGATGCGGCGTAATCAAGTCGACCTCACAATGCAGGTTCGAGAGAGTCGCGTGTAATTGTTTCCATTGCTTTTGCGCCAACGCTGCCTCGGCGCCGCGCGCACGGCTCATCCAGGGATTGATCTCGTACTCGATGCCGTAGTAATTGGGCGGACAGAGAAGCAGCTCGCGCATAGGACTGGGAATTTACTCGCGAATGCGGGACTCAGTAAGATAGTCGGCTAGCTCCCGCAGAAAAGGTTCCACGTCCGTGACCAGGCCGATCGATTGCAGGGGCTGATGTTCGACCGCTCTCTCCACGGCAGTGGGATCAATATCAACACATACTGTTTTTGCCGCAGGCGCGAGCATGCTGGCCACCGCAAGCGAATGCTGGACCGTCGCCAGCAGCATCACATGAGTTACATCGGCGAGCTTTTGGCGCATGACTTTTTGAGCTTCAATTACATCCGTCGTTACCCCAGGAATCGGTCCCTCGTCGCGAATCGCGCCAGTCAGTACAATGTCAACATCGTGGCCGACACAGGCGTGCATGACGCCGCGAGTCAGGATTTTTTGCTGCACGGCGGTGGAAATTCCGCCGGCCTCGCGAATGGTATTGATGGCACGTAGATGGTTCTCATGCCCACCCCGCGCAAAGGCAAGATCGGGATTCACTCCCAGCGAGGTCCCGTACAACGCGCGTTCCACATCGTACGCGGCAAATGAATTTCCAGCGAAAAGGCGATTGACATAACCTGCTTCAATTAGGCGCACCAAATGATGGCCGGCACCGGTTCGTACAATTGCAGGTCCGGCGACAATCGCGATTTTACCTTTCGCGGTGTGCGCGCGTCGTAACTCCTCACCCAGTTCGCGAATGATGGCCGATTTTGGTTCGTCGGCGTCAACAATCGTATTAATGAATTGAAAGAGATCGGTGCGCGTGGTTGAACGCTGCACCGGCACAACGCGAACCCCTTGATGACCGACCACAATTTCGTCTCCCTTGTTAACGTCGAAAAACTTGACCGCCCGGGCGGATCCTTTTTTTCGATCAAGCGCAATTGCGCTGTTGATCATTGCGGGCCGCACCTCGATTTCCTTGCCACCTAAGCGAACGAACGTTTGTTGATTGGTTGTCACGTAGAAATCGCGGGGAAAAACTCCGTCTGCAGGTGCGCTGGCGAGTTGCACGTTTGCGCGCTCAATTACTTCGGCTCCGTGCTGACGAAGTCGCAGCATCAGTTCGTCAAGCGCTTCGCTTGTCTCGGCGGACACTTCAATCCGCGCGAAGCTCTGGTCCGCACGTCTTTCCCCAATCTTGATGTCGCCGATCTTGAAATTCGCCCCGTGAGTCAGAATTTGATCCAGAACCTTAGGCAAAATGAGAGAATCAATAATGTGCCCGCGTAACTCGATCGTTTCCGAAATCATTTGTAAAATCTAGCCGATCAGAGTGGCCTCGCCAGTTGCGGGAGAAAGCCCGCTCGCAATTGACGGTTTCCTAGTTCAATTTCCCTACCGGTATGGAAAAACCAAGCGCACGCGGTCCTTCCGCAAGCCGAAA
>DASTZJ010000074.1:0-8593 GCA_035764345.1 Candidatus Udaeobacter sp. | reverse complement strand
TTCGATCACAACCGCCAGAGCGTGCGAGTAGTTGAGCTTCTTGAAGACCCTTATCCAAATTTTCCGGGTTTGAACCTGACATTCGAAGTGCGCGAGGGCCTGCAGAAACACGGAGCATTTCATGAAATGGACGAACTAACTCGACCGCAGGCTGACACCACCTTACGGCATTATCATTGCGCCTCGCTGGAGGCGCAGGTGGCGAACCTGGCAGACGAAATCACCTATTACAGTCATGACTTGGATGACGCCGTCGATTTTGAAATTCTGAACGCGGCGCAACTCGAACAAAATGAAGTTTGGCGGCGAAGCCTTCGGGCTGTGCTGGCGCGCTACCCTGACACTCGGGAGCCGGAACTGCATAAGCTAATTATTCGCGACATTATCGATACGGAGGTGCGCGATCTGGTCTCGACCAGCGCAAACTTCATTGCGGATGCCGGCGTGCAAAGCGCAGACCAGGCGCGCGAGCAGCCAGCGCCCCTGATTTGTTATAGCGATGATTTGTTCCAAGCGAATCGCGATTTGCGAAAATTCCTGTACCAGAACGTTTATTACGATCCGCGCGTCTCGGAAGTGAATCGGCGTGCATGCGAAATGCTGCGGCGGGTTTTCCAGGCATACCTGGCGGATCCTGGCAAACTGGGCGAGACGGCGGCGAAACGAATTAGAACCGAGGGATTACATCGCACTGTATGCGACTACATCGCGGGAATGACGGATCGATATTTGATGGAAGAACACGCGCGGGTTGCAGTCCTTTAGCCGCTTCGCCGTGCGAGGCGTGGAATTGGCGTGCTTGGCAGCTGCGCGTTGCACGCCTCACAGAGACGCGGCTACAGCTATGCAGCTGCGCTTCCGTTTTCTTCCTGAAGATACTGAATCACCAGCCGCAGCCTTTTATTAATAGAGAGTTCCTCGAGGACGCGTTGACGACGAAGCGGATCGCTCACAAATGTTGAGGCTACGAGGTCGGCAAGTAATTCCGGGTCGCTCAAATCAGAAAGGTACCGGTCTACCTTAGGGGGCAGCTGTCGTGGTCCATCTCCTTTGAGGTTCGAATAAAGTTCCAGCACTTTCGCAGCCAGCGCTTCGGTTTCCACAGACGTGGCGGAGTCGGATTCCAGCGACTCAATCGTTGCAATCGGGAATGGCGCCTCCTGCCGGAAAGCGCTGAATCTGACACGCTCCAGTCCCTGGAGAATCAGATTCGATGTGCCGTCGCCGCGTTCCACACATGCGCGAATGAGACCAACGCTGGCGACGTGAAAAAAGTCGGCGGTCGAATTCCATTCAACGCAATGCGGTTTGAGCAGCGCAACGCAAAACATGCGGTGATGGGCGAGGGCGTGCTTTAACATCTCGCGATAGCGCGGCTCAAAGATATGAAGGGGGAGCAGCGCATGCGGAAAAAGCAAAGCGCCAGGCAACGGCATCACCGGCACTTGTTTTGGAAGGCTTGCAGATGAGGGCATGGAGCGTTCCTTTTTACGATATGTGCGTTCGAGAAAGCGCAAGCAAATGGAATTGATTCGTCAAAGCAGTAGAACGTCGAAGCGATAAAGCCGCAACGCCCATAATCTAGTGCTTTGACGCTTTAACGTGGCGAGGCGATTCCAAACGCGCGAAGCTGTTCGAGCGATATTTGTCCCTCGATGTCGCTTCGGCCGAGCGAAACGTACACAAAAGCCGATCCCCAACAGGCGAGGAGCACGCGCGACGCTGCGCCCAGCTTGCCAATTCCCATCGCGCTCACGGCAACATCAACGTCCTTGGCCGCGACAAAATCGATCAATCGCGTCAATTGCGCCGGCGTGTCGGTGCGTGTCGCCACCTTAAAAATGTCCGCGCCATACGTTTTTGCCGCGCGCGCTTGAGCTCCCAGCCGGCTGGGAGCCGGGGTAAGTTTCAGGTAGTGAACTGAAATGATGCACCCCACGTTTTGCTTTCGAGCCAGTCTAAGCAGCGAACCGAAAACAGGCGCGGAGCGTAATTCGACATCGATATAGCGGGCCCGGGATAAGAATTGAATAAGCAGATTGTGTCGTTGCAGCGGGGATAATCGATTAACGCCGCCTTCCATTGGATGTCGCGCAGTGACGATAAGCGGCGCGCGTAACTTCGAAATCTTGTTCTCCAGCCGGTGAATCACGCGCACAAGACAATCCAGCCGCAGTTCAAACAAATCCGGTGGTTCGGCAATTCGAATAGCGAAATCGAGTTCGGTGGGCGACGAGACAACGCCCACTACGCGAGGTCGCCGACGGCGATACTTCCCGGAACTAGGAGCGGTTAGAAAAGGTTCAAGCACGAATCGATACGAACTGAGACCGTGGTTCGTTAAATTGTTACACCGTTATATCGGGTTCACGATTCAACGGTTAACCGTTTTAACGATTTAACGCCGCGAAGCGAGCATTCTTTCAATGTACTTGGCGAGAATATCGAACTCGAGATTCATGAGATCGCCCGCTTGGATCCGATCCAGATTGGTATGCGTTTTCGTGTGAGGAATAATCCACGTGACGAAACTTTTCGCAAGAATTTCGGCGACGGTAAGACTGATTCCATTGACCGCAATCGAGCCCTTGCACGCGACATAATGGGCGAACGCCTCTGGTAACTCGATTTCCAATCGAAAATCAGCGCCACTTTTCTGATAAGCGACAACTGGTGAGACACAATCGATGTGTCCTTGCACGAAATGTCCTCCAAAGCGCTCCGTCGCGGCAACAGCACGCTCAAGATTCACCGGCTGCTTCTGCTGCAAGTTTTTTAGATTTGTGCGAGCGATCGTCTCTTCTAAAAGATCGAAAACCAATTCGTCGCTGCGGTGCGAGCTTAGGGTGAGGCAACAACCATTAACGGCCAAACTATCCCCGCGCCTTACCGTTTTCGCGATGCGCGGAGCGGCAATTTTCAATTGATTGCCGTTTTTGCTTGCACCGACTGCGGTTACGCTGCCGACTTCTTCAATCAAACCGGTGAACATGATGATAAGGTGTAGAGCGTGATTTGCTAAATCGTTACACGGTTACATCGGATTTACGATTTAACGCTTCAACAATTTAACGTGGCGAAGCCATTCGTAGTTAAAAAAATCCAGCCAACCATCTTCCAGCGTTTTTTCCGGACGGAGACGGCTGGCGGGTCAGTGCTGCTGCTGTTTGGAATTGCTGCGCTGGCGTTGGCTAACTCTCCATTGGCCGAAGCGTACGAGCATCTTTGGCGGATCCGATTGACAGTGGGCATCGGGGAACGCTCGCTGTCACTGACCCTGCATCAGTGGATCAACGACGGGCTGATGGCCGCGTTTTTTCTGTTGGTCGGCCTTGAGATCAAACGTGAGTTAATCGTCGGCGAACTGGCATCAGTAAGGAAAGCCGCCCTTCCTATCGCGTGCGCTATTGGCGGCATGATTGTGCCAGCTGGGATCTATTTGTTGTGCAACATGAGCGGGTTCGGCGTGCGGGGCTGGGGCATTCCAGTAGCGACGGACATTGCTTTCGCTCTTGGGGCACTGGCGCTAATTGCTCCCGATGCACCGGTCGGCGCCAGGGTATTTCTGGCCGCGCTCGCGATCGTTGACGATATGGGCGCAGTCCTGGTCATTGCGATTTTCTATTCGCAGACAATCGCATGGAGCGCATTGGCGGGCGCAGCTTTAATGCTTGCTGTCCTGATCGGGTTCAACGCGACGGGAGTTCGCCGTTTGTGGCCATACATGTTGGCGGGAATTGTCCTCTGGTATTTCGTGCACGAGTGCGGCGTGCACGCTACCGTTGCTGGCGTGGCCCTTGCCTTTACGATTCCCACGCACACGCGGATCAACCCGGTGGAATTCTCGCGTCAGGCACGCTCCTTTTTAGATCAATTCGATCGCACTGAGAGCGGTGATTTGCTTGTCCTCACCAGCAAGGGACAACAGGAAGCCCTCTTTGCGCTCGAGCATGCAAGTAAAGGGGTGACCGCACCGAGTCTGAGACTCGAGCACATGCTTCATAATTTCTCGGCGTTGGTGGTGATGCCGCTGTTCGCGTTCGCGAATGCCGGTGTTAGGATCGGCGGCCCACTCGAGCATGCGGAGGTTACTGCCGGAGCATTGCTGGGGCTTGTCATTGGCAAACCGCTTGGTATTGCGGCGGCAGCATTTTGCTCAGTCAAATCTGGAATTTCGCAACTCCCCCGAGGTGTTGGGTGGGCTTCTCTGCTGGGTTATGCCTGCCTCGCGGGGATCGGTTTTACCATGTCGCTGTTTATCGCTATGCTTGCGTTCGATGAGACCGGGCCAGTTAATGCGGCAAAGACAGGCATTCTTGCTGGGTCCCTTCTGGCCGGGATTGCGGGCGCCATTGTTCTGAGGATCGCCTCCGCTTTTCGCAATGATCAATAGGCCTCATATGACCGGTGAGTTACCCGCGTCATATGGGACACAGTCGGAGAGCCTCCGTGCGAAGGCGCCTGTTGCTCTTCTCTCCGCCATTCTCTTTCTGTCTGGAATTGGTGCGCTCGTATTTGAAACGCTCTGGCTACGGCTGAGCGGCCTGGCATTTGGCAACTCGGTTTGGGCGACGGCGCTGATTCTCTCGAGTTTCATGGCGGGCCTCGCACTAGGGAACGCGATCGCAGCATCATCGAGAATTCGGCGGTGGCGACCGCTTCATCTTTATGCTGTGCTGGAGGTGCTCGTTGCTGTGCTTGGTTGCACCATCGTTTTTGGTCTTCCAGCGCTAGGCGAATTGTTGCGACCCCTGTGGCAAACGCTCTGGAATTACCAGCCCACGCTTCTCGGACTGCGATTCGTTATATCTTTCCTGATTCTACTTGTGCCGACAGCGGCGATGGGCCTGACGCTGCCGGTGTTGATCGAAGATCCGACATTACGAGAAACTAATTTTGGGCGCGCAATTGGTTTTCTGTATGGGTCGAACACTTTAGGCGCGGTGGCTGGCGCTGTGCTGGGTGAAGGTTATCTGATCGCGGCGCTCGGCCTTCGAGGGACGAGTTTGGCTGCGGGTTTGGCGAGTTGCATCGCCGCGGCAATCGCTTTGTTCGTGGCAAAACGCCGAGGCGACACCAGCGCGCAGGTTTTGCAGCGAACGTTTCCGCTCCGCTTGGATGTGAGATACCGGCCACCATGGCGCTTGCTTTTCGTCAGCTTTGGGACGGGCTTCATTCTTCTTGCGTTGGAAGTGATATGGTTCCGGTTTCTGCGGTTGTATGTTGCATCGTCGCCGACTGCTTTTGCAATCATGCTCGCGGTCGTGTTGGCAGGAATTGGGTTCGGCGGCGTCGCGGCTGGCACGATTCATTGCCGTTCAAGGCCACTGAATCACTTGCTGCCACTTCTTTTGCTGCTGGCTGCGATTGCAACGCTTCTCTCATACTTATTCTTCCCGGCAGAATTGATCCCCCCGCGAGTATTTGATCTCACTTGGCGGGAGATCGCACTGCCATCCCTCGCGTTGATGTTTCCCGTGGCGTTGATCTCAGGAGCTCTTTTTCCGTCGATAGCGGCGAGCGTTCAGGCGAGCGTGGGTGACCGAATGAATAGTACTGGGATCGCCACGTTAGCCAATACGACCGGGGCAGCACTCGGCCCGCTTATTGCAAGCTTCGTCCTGTTGCCCGGCATCGGTTATCAATGGAGTCTGATCTTCTGCGCTGCATCCTATGCATTGCTGAGCCTTCCGGCGGCTTTTGGATTTTTACAGGAGGCAAAAGAGGAGGCGAAGGTTCTAAACCAAGAAACCTGGTTGTCGTCGTTTCCCTCTATTAAGCATCTCTTAACCCAGCCTCGCTCGCTCGCAGTAGTTGGGCTGTGGGCGGTTCTCATTTTCATCCTCGCAATTTTTCCCTATGCCCGCGATGAAACCCATTTCGCGCATCCGAGACATTCTCTCAGTCATTTAATCAAGAAGGTCGAGGGATCCTCCGACACATACCAATTGTTGCGTTTCGATCTCTTCGACGAACCGTATTACTACCAGCTCTTGACCAGCGGTTTTTCGATGTCTGGTACGAACCCGCAGAGCCAGCGTTACATGAGGATGTTCGCATACCTTCCATTGGCTTTCCGTCCGGAATCAGAGAATGTGCTGCTCATTTGTTACGGGTGCGGCGTCACAGCAGACGCCTTCGTTCACGAATCGAGTCTCAAGGAGATCGACATCGTGGACATATCGAAAGAAGTCTTCGCCTTGGCTGATCTCTATTTGGGCATTAACTACTCCAATCCGTTGCATGATCCCCGCGTACACGCGGTCGTCCAAGATGGCCGGTTTTTCCTCCAAGCCAGCCCGCGTCAATACGACATCATTTCCGGCGAACCGCCGCCACCGAAAGTGGCGGGTTCGGTTAACCTCTACACCGAGGAATTTTTCTCCTTAATGAACAGCCGGCTAAAGGAAGGGGGGATCGCAACGTTTTGGCTACCGATCAATCAGCTGAAAGTGGATGAAGCAAAAGCTATCCTTCGGGCCTTTCATAATGCATTCCCGAATGCGTCGGTCTGGGCTAGTGCAGATGAGCAATGGATTATGATGGGAATCAAGGGCCAAGGCCGCCCCGCGAAGGAAGAGGAAATCGGCCGCTTATGGGACAACCCAATTACCCATGCAGATGTGAGCCGCATCGGCATAGAGGTTCCACAACAATTAGGCGCGATGTTTTTGATGGATGGGGACGAGGTCGATCGCATCACGCACGACGTCGCTCCTCTGACCGATATGTACCCGAAACGGCTATCCGATGCGCCTTGGGATCAACAAGAAGGCCATCGCTTTGCCTCGATGTACATGCAGGCCTCATTCGCCCTTCAGCATTTCCGGCAGTCGCCACTCACCACCGGACTTTGGCAGGAGACGCCAGACAAGCCACTTGAGTCGTGCTTTGATGTTCGGGAACTACGCTATCGGTGCGGAATGGTTGAGCGTTGTAACACGCTGGCCGAACTCGATATTTATCTCCGTTTCCCCTTGCGAACGCCGGTTTTGGGGGTGCTCGGCAGTGATGAATTCCGGCTTGCGATTGCCGAAAGAGTCGCGCGCAGATCGGGCACGCCACCACTCGAGACCATGCCGGATTTGATTGCGGGAGCCTTGGCCCGACGAAAGATCGACGAAGCAATTCAATTGTTGGAAAGCAAGAGGGATCGCGGCCCGTTTAATCTCAATGACACGTTCTTGCTTACGTACCTTTACTGTCTGAATGGCAGCGTCGACAAAGCGGAAGCGCTGGTGGCGAAGAATGCCGGCTCAATCAAAAGAAACTGGTTCGTCGATTGGCTTTGGGAAAAATTGAAGGCCGATTTTGGATTTCGTCCTCCTGGCTAGAAGACTAGCACCAGGAAGCTCGACGATAAACGTGCACGACTGGGATCACGCTAAGTCATCGCCCAATCTCAATGCAAGCCTGCGCATTGGGATTCTCTGCGGTATTCTTTTTCTTTCCGGGGTTGGCGCACTTATCTTCGAGACGCTTTGGCTACGGCTGAGCGGCCTGGCATTTGGCAACTCGGTTTGGGCGACGGCGCTGATTCTCTCGAGTTTCATGGCGGGCCTGGCACTGGGGAACGCGATCGCCGCATCATCGAGAATTCGGCGGTGGCGACCGCTTCATCTTTATGCTGTGCTGGAGGTGCTCGTTGCTGTGCTTGGTTGCACCATCGTTTTTGGTCTTCCGGTGCTAGGCGAATTGTTGCGACCCGTGTGGCAAATGCTCTGGAATTACCAGCCCACGCTTCTCGGACTGCGATTCGTTATATCTTTCCTAATTCTACTTGTGCCGACAACGGCCATGGGTCTGACGCTGCCGGTGTTGATCGAGGATCCAATGTTGCGGCAAACGAATTTTGGGCGCGCGATCGGTTTTCTGTATGGCTCGAACACTTTGGGCGCGGTGGCTGGTGCTGTGCTCGGTGAAGGCTATCTCATTGCGGCGTTTGGCCTTCGAGGCACGGGTCTGGCTGCAGGTTTGGCGAGTTGCACCGCCGCGGCAATCGCCTTGTTCGTGGCAAAACGCGAAGGCGAGACCACCGCGCATCTTTTGCAGCGAACGTTTCCGCTGTGCCTGAACGTGACCTACCGGCTGCCGTGGCGTCTGCTTTTCGTTAGCTTTGGGACGGGCTGCATTCTTCTTGCGCTGGAAGTGATTTGGTTCCGGTTTCTGCGGTTGTATGTCGTATCGTTGCCGACTGCTTTCGCTATTATGCTCGCCGTTGTGCTGGGGGGAATCGGGCTAGGCGGCCTTTTGGCCGGCGCGATTAATCGCCGTTCAGCGTGGCTGCGTCAATTACTTCCCACCCTGTTGCTGTTGGCGGCGATTGCCGTCCTTTTGTCATACCTATTCTTTCCGGGCGAGGCAGTAAGAACGCCTGCTGGCGCTTTTAGTCTCATTTCCTGGTGGCAAATCGCCATCCTATGTGTCGCCTTGATGTTCCCCAGCTCGTTCCTGTCGGGGATTTTGTTCCCGACCATCGTCGCGCTTGTTCAAGCGAGTGCGGAAAACCGGATGAATAGCACTGGAATTACAACCTTGTTTAACACAAGCGGGGCAGCAGCTGGTCCACTCATTGCAAGTTTCGTGCTGTTGC
>DASTZJ010000073.1:0-14596 GCA_035764345.1 Candidatus Udaeobacter sp. | reverse complement strand
CTGGTCGTGGAGGCGGACATTTTCAAGGATGGGCACGATGTCGTGGCGGCGATCCTGAAGTGGCGTGTTCTTGGAAAACGCGCATGGCGGGAAACGCAAATGAACTTCGTTGATAACGATCGTTGGCGCGGCGTCTGCACTCTGTATGACGAGGACATTCACGAATACACAGTCCAAGCATGGACGGACACTTTTCGCAGTTGGCAAGCCGAGTTCGCAAAGAAATTTCAAGCGGGGATTTCCGATCTTCGAAGTGAAGCGCTGGAAGGCGCTGCTTTGGTAGAAGCTGCCGCCAGGCGCGCGCGCGATCGAGCGGACCGCAAGCGGTTGGTGGAGTTTTCCCAGCAAATTTCGACCAGTGCTAATTCAGAAATTCACGCTATCGCACGATCAGGCGAGCTGGAGGTGCTGATGGCGACTTATCCCGATCGCGTCGCTGCAACGCAGTACGATCCTTGCCCGCGAGTGGTTGTGGATCGCCCGGCAGCGTTAATCGGAGCGTGGTATGAATTTTTTCCGCGCTCAGCAGAGGGCCGGGGCGATCGCGGATCGACGTTCCGCGATTGTTTGCCACGGGTGGACGACGCAAAGGCAATGGGTTTCGATGTCATTTATTTTCCGCCGATTCATCCGATTGGTCACACCAACCGCAAAGGCCGAAACAACTCGGTCACCTGCGAGGCGGGAGATCCGGGCGTGCCATGGGCGATAGGTAGCGAAGCTGGTGGACACAAAGCGGTCGAGCCTTCACTCGGCACGCTGGAAGATTTTGACTGGCTTCAGAAAGAGGTGAGAAAGCGCGGAATGGAAATTGCCCTCGATTTCGCGATCAATTGCTCGCCCGATCATCCTTACGTCAAGGAGCATCCCGATTGGTTCTACAAACGCCCCGATGGCACCATCAAATACGCGGAGAACCCGCCGAAGAAGTACGAAGACATTTATTCATTGAATTTTCGCTGCGAAAACTGGCGCGAGCTGTGGGCGGAGATGAAAAGCATCGTGTTGTTTTGGGCTGAGCGCGGGGTGCGCATCTTTCGGGTGGACAACCCGCACACTAAACCAGTCGCTTTCTGGGAGTATTTGATAAGGGGCGTCCGCGAGAAATATCCTGACACGATTTTTCTCTCCGAAGCCTTCACCAGACCAAAGATGATGAAGGCGCTGGCGAAAGCCGGCTTTAACCAGAGCTACACCTATTTTACGTGGCGAAATTCGAAGCGCGAGCTCATCGAATATTTTAGCGAGCTGACCCAAACCGAGATGAGCGAATATTTTCGCCCCAATCTTTGGTGCAACACGCCTGACATCCTGCCCTTTGTACTTCAGGAGGGAGGGCGGCCCGCATTCATGATTCGCGTAGCTTTGGCCGCCACACTTTCACCTCTTTACGGCATCTACAGCGGATATGAGCTATGCGAGAATGAAGCACTGCCAGGCCGCGAGGAATATCTCGATTCCGAAAAATACCAGTACAAAGAGCGCGATTGGAATGCGCCGGGAAACATCAAGGACTGGATCGCGCGACTAAACAAAATCCGAAAGGAAAACCGCGCGCTCCAGCTCTACACAAATTTGCGGTTCCACGACGCTGACAACGACGCCATTCTATTTTACAGCAAGATGACCGCGGCGCGTGATAACATCATTCTCGTTGTTGTGAATCTTGATCCGTATCGCAAGCAAAATTCATTTGTCTATGTTCCGGTTGAGAGTTTCGGGCAAATGGAGAGCGACGTGTATCAAGTGCAGGATTTACTGAGTGGCGCGACTTACACCTGGCGTGGCCACCGCAACTATGTGGAACTCGATCCCGACATTCAACCGGCGCATGTTTTTCTGGTGCACCGCTGATAATAGTAGGGATTCCGCAACCACGGGGAGGCCGTCCGCTCGATTCGGCTCGCCCGGCAGCCGCGCCCTACCAAATGGTTTCCAGCAACTCGGAGAAGTACTCTGTGTTTGATCTCGCAGTGGGGCATTTGCATCCGGTAATCGCCCTGCATATCATTACAAAATTTCTTGCATGAAGATTTGGGCCCTGTTGTTTGCCGCGCTGGCGAGCGCGTCTCCTGTGATAGCACAGGAAGTCACAGCCACACCGCCTCTGGTCCCTGAGCGCTCACAGACCATTCTGGAGACGCTCTTCAAGGCCGGCCCCGTAATGATTCCGCTGGTTTTGCTGTCGATCTTTTTCGTCATGTTGGTCGTGGTTTACTTAATGACAATCCGTCGTGGCGCCGTGGTTTCGAGCGGTTACATGGCAACGGCGGACGCGCTTTTGCGAAAGCGCGATTATCTGGGATTGCTCGCCGTTTCTAATCGGCACGGCGAAGCGATCGCCCGAGTCGTGCAAAAAGTGCTCGATTTCATGACCAAGAATCCGCAAGCAGATCTTCAGCAGGTCCGCGAAATCGCCGAGACGGAGGGAACACGAGTCGCAGCCAATCTGAATAATCGGGTCATTTACCTCGCGGACATCGGAATGATTGCGCCGCTGCTGGGCCTGCTTGGCACGGTTTTTGGAATTATCCATTCCTTCGGCGCTTTGGGAGCAGACATCGGCTCGGCGCGCTACGTGGCGCTGTCACGCGGGATCAGCGAGGCGCTGGTTAACACCGCAGCCGGGCTGGCCATCGGCATTCCAGCGATGATCTTTTACGCGTTCTTTCGCGGCAGAGCGCAAAAGTTGATCTCTGAATTGGAAGCTGCTTCGACGCATGTTTTGGCTTTGCTTTCGCTGCAGTACGGCAGGCCCCAGCGAACTCCTGTGCTGATCGAAGAGGAACTGTAAAGCTTACGTCACTCCAATGAACCTGCGTGGACACGCGCCCCTGCATCATCCAGGTATTCAACTGGCGCCGCTGGTGGATGTGCTATTGCTTTTGCTGATTTTCTTTCTGCTGACATGGAACGCGGCCCGGACTGAGAACGAGCTCGACGTTAAAGTGCCAAAAGCATCAGCTGCGAAAGAGAAATCTGCGCCAATTGGTGACGTTATCGTTAACGTAAAGGCGGACGGTAACGTGGTGGTCAACCGTCGCACTTTGAGCGGTGCCGAATTGAGCGAATTACTGAAAAGCCTGGTCCAATTAAACTCCGAGCAAGCCGTGGTGATCCGCGGCGATGAAACCGGTGCCTACAAGAACATCATCGGCGTGTTGAACATTTGCACTGAGGCAGGAGTAACTAACGTAGCTTTCGCGACAGCAAAATGAAAACGAGGTGCAGCGCGGCCAGTCTTCTGGGACTGGCGATGCTGCTTTGGACGGCAAGCAGCGCCATCGCTCAAACAGAGCCGGAAGTTCGCCGGGCGCGTCCCGTGGATGAACCGCCCGCTCCGCGCGCTCTCCCCGCGGATGAATCAATCGACAGAGTTCTGCGCTCTCTAAAGGAAGACTCTTCAGAGCCATCACAGCATGAAGGCGAGGCGGCGGCTCAGCGTCAGCTCGATTACGCGAACGGCCTGTTCACTCGCAAGCTTTACGATCTGGCAGCCCCTGAATATCAAAAATATCTCGACGATTACCCCGGGCGCGCCGGCCGGGCGAACGCTTACTTCTCGCTGGGTGAATGCTATCGCAACCTCGGTCGCACTTTGGGCGCTCGCACAAACCTCCAGAAGGTGCTCAACGATTACGCCGACAGCGAATTTGCCGGACCGGCGGCATATGCGCTCGCCGAGATGGCATTTGCGAACAAAGATTATGCCGCTGCGCTTCCGCTCTTTCACCGTTCTGTCGGAAAATCAAAAGAACCAGCAGTAGCGCTTTCCGCGCATTACTTCGAGGCGCGCTGTCTCGAGGCCCTTGGCCGCAAGGAGGAAGCTGCCAATATTTATGCCGAGGTTGCCGAGGCTGGAAATCCGAATCCTTTCCGCGAGGATGCGCGAATTACAGCGGCATCTATTTTCGCAGCGCGAGGAAGAAAAATCGATGCATTGAGGCAATACGAAGCTCTTGCTAACGAAGCCCAGAAACCGGCTTTAAAGGCAGAGTCGGCGGTACGCGGAGGCATGATCGCGCTCGATCTTGTGCAGGCTGACAAGGGCAAGATCGACAAAGCCATGGCTGACAGAGCCGAGGCATTATTGCGGAAAGGTCGCGCCCTCCCGGAAGCCGGAAAATTCCGGGCGATCGCGCAGGTTGGTCTGCGCCGATTACAATATCTTACCGGCCAATACGCGCAGTTGCTAGCTGAGTATAAAAAAGAGCAGGGGAACCTGCCGGAAGCCGCCCAGGCCGAGGTATTGTTACTCGCGGCAAACAGCCAGCGACAACTTGGTAACTCGAAGGAGGCTGAAGCACTATATAGCCAGATTATCACGAAGTATCCAGATCGAGAGGAAGCAAAGGATGCTGCCTACGAGCGTCTGATCAACGTCTACAACTCCGATCCATCGGCGCTGCTCTCAGCAGTAGATGAATTTCTCGCAACAAATCCGACCAGCGAACGCGCCGACCAGGCGAAATTATTAAAGGCCGAAGCGCTCTACAAACAGCAGAATTGCGCAGAGGCAGTTCCGATTTTCGAGGAACTGCGCGCTTCTCAGCTTTCTGCCAAGTTACGAGCCGATGCTGCCTACAAACTGGGCGTGTGCCACGCGCAGATGAAAAATATCCCTGGCGTGATCGAAGCTTTCACGTACTACGTGCAGGCGTTTCCAGATGATCCGCAAGCCCCTGCCGCGCTGGCTCAACGAGCTTTGGCTTACGAACAGGACAAGAATTACGCTGCCGCGGTTGCCGATCTAAACACGATCCTCACCAAGTATCCCAAGGCGCACGAGCGGGAGGCGGCTTTGCAGTTAAAGGCTTTGATCCTCGGACAACAGGAAAACACCAAGGGCATGGTGGAAACTTTTCGCCAACTTTTGAGAGAATTCCCCAAGAGCCCTGTTGCAGCGCAGGCGCAATACTACATCGGCAAGGCCGCGTTTGAGTCAAAGGATTACAAAACGGCGCTGAGCGCGCTCAACGCAGCCCGCCAACTGAACAAGGAGGAATATTACAACCTCGCGTCGCTCCGGATCATGCTAAGTCAGTTTTATTTGAAAGATCGGGCGGCGCTCACAAAAGAAGTGAACAATTTCATGGCCAATAGCCCTAATGTGAATGTGCCGCCGGAAGTTCTGGAGTGGCTTGGAATTGGATATTACAACGAGAAAAACTTCCAAGCTGCGGAAAAATACCTGAGCGCACTTCGCAAAATTGATAATCCTGGCAGCGTTAAACCCGATTTCTTGTTTTACCTAGGAGATACGGCTACCAAGCTGAAGAACCTGCCTGAAGCCGAGGACGCGTTCGGTAAGTATTTGCAAACAGCGAAAGACCCGGCGGGAAAGGCGAAGGTGTTGCTTGCGCTCGGCGCGGTGAAGATCAGCGCCCACAAACCGGACGAGGCCCAGCAAATTGCTGAAGAGATTATGACTCTGCAACCGGAGGGACGCGTAAATGCAGAAGCGCGCTTGCTGGCAGGCGAAGTCCAACTGGAACGCGGAAATTTCGATGATGCCGGCAAAGCTTTTAAAGGGGTCGCTTTGCTTTATGATGATCCGGCAATTACTCCGCGCGCTCTGAACAAGGCTGCACTCGCATATCGGCAGGCAGGCAAGACCGAGGAAGCAGACCGGCTCTCGCGAGAACTGCACGAGCGATATCCGAATTACGCCGGCGGTTAGATCCGCATCTGTTTTCAGTGCTGCGATAGCTGCGGCGTTGATGCTTCCAAAAGCGACGCGAGGACGCGCGCGCACTCCAAAAGCACTTCGTGCGAAATCCACAGAGACGCGGTCATCATTTCGCGGCAGCTTTAGGAGTGCAATACGTCCTCGCATCGCTTTTATCACGCAATGCCAGGAATTCCGCCGCCTCGATAGACCGAGCCGCGCCTATTTCGCGGCGTTCACAATCGCGATACCCCAGGGACCGTCGCCGACTTTGATGCGGTGCAGTTCTTTGCGCGATTTTACATCAACAACCGAGACATCGTTCGATGCGCCGTTTGCCGTGTAAAGTTTCGTTCCGCTGGGCGCGAGCCCGATTCCCCATGCGCGATTCCCGACGGGAATTGTTGTCGCTACTGCACTTTGCCCAGTATCGATAACTACAACGGCGTTTCCCCGGCCTGTTGAGACATAAAGCTCTTTTCCATCGCTGGAGATAGCGGTGCCCATCGGCAGCGAGCCTGTTGGCAATTGGATTTTTGACAGCAATTTATGCGACGACGCATCGATAACGGCAACGTGGCCGCCGTTCTCGCAAGCGACGTATGCGCGCGAGCCGTCCGGCAGAAATGCAATTGACCGCGGCCGTCCGCCCGTCTCGATCTTTGCGACTACGCGCTGTTGATCGGGATCGATCGCGAACACCTCGCCTTTTTCTTCGCAGGTAACATAGACTTCGCCGTTCTGCGGGTTCACACCGACGCCTTCCGGTTCATCTGAGACTTTCACTTTCCCGCGAGACTGACCTGAGTCGAGATCGACAATGGAAGCGCTCGCATCGTCTTCATTCGCGATAAAAGCGAATCTTCCATCTTTGCTTATCGCGAACTGCTCAGGATCCGATCCGACATGCCAGCGATCAATTAACCTTCGCTCCACTGGATCGATTACACCAAGGCCGTCGGCGGTCTTGTCCGCTGGCGCGCGATTCTCATCCAGACCGGGCGCCATTCGCGGGGAACCGCTCAGTGTCACAAAGAGTCGCTTGCCATCTGGCGCTGCGTGAAGCCCGCGGGGTCTTTTGCCTGCTTTAAAGGTTGCGACCACCGCGTCCGTCGCGCCATCAATCACAGTCACATCACCAGACCGTTCGTTGCTAACGTAAACGAAATAGCTCGGCAATTCCGCGCAAACAAAAGACGTGCCCGCGGCAAGCAGGACGATTGGGATTACACAACAGCGAAATCTCATTTCGCAACTAAATCGCGTTCGCTTGAGCGGGCAAATTGAACGTTGAACGTTGAGCGGCTGCCACGCGGCAGCCCTTGCGAAGGCGGGTTGGACGTTGAAGGTTTACTTCTGTGATATCACACGACAAGCTTTTCATTCCCGGCCCCGTTGAAGTATCGGAAAAAACGTGGGCTGCGTTTTCACGTCCGATGATCGGGCATCGTGGCGAAGATTTTAAGAATCTTTACCGAGCGGTTCACCCAGGCCTTCAGACATTATTCGGAACAAAGCAGCCAGTGTTTCTTTCCACCTCTTCAGCATGGGGCGTAATGGAAGCATCCATTCGGAACCTGGTCGATCGCGGCGTACTTTGCTGCATGTGCGGCGCGTTCTCGGACAAATGGTTCGATGTTGCAAAGCGCTGTGGAAAGGAGGCCGCTCCGCTCCAGGTCGATTGGGGAAAACATATCGATCAAAAGGCCATCGACAGGCAATTGGCCACGGGAAAATTCGATACTGTCACGCTCATTCACAACGAGACTTCAACAGGCGTGATGAATCCTCTCCCGGAAATCTGCTGTATTCTCGCCAAGTATCCTGATGTGGCGCTCGTCCTCGATACCGTTTCCTCATTCTCGGGAGTTGGAATCGACATGGACGCGCTCAGCATCGACGTGATGCTGACAGGTGCGCAAAAAGCGCTGGCGTTGCCGCCAGGTTTTTCATTGTTCGCGGTTTCGGAGAAAGCATTCTCACGCGCGGGAAAAATTCGCAACCGCGGTTTTTACTTTGATTTCCTCGAATTCAAGAAGCAGCAAGAAGAATGGTTGACGCCCAGCACGCCCAGCATCGCACACATTCACGCTTTGCAATCGAAACTGGACGAAATTTTCGAGGAAGGCCTGGACGCGCGCTTTGCTCGTCATGCGGGCACCAATGCCCTGGTGCATGATTGGGTCCGCCGCATTGGCTTCGAATTCTTCGCAGAGGAGGGGTTTCGCTCGAAAACGCTTACCTGCGTCAAAAACAACAAGGGTATAGACGTTCTCGAGCTGGCGAGAAGGCTTCGTGAAAAACATCATCTGGTGATCGACCCTGGCTACGGGAAAATTCGGGGCAAAAGCTTTCGCCTTTCCAACATGGGCGATGAAACCGAACAAACCATGGGGCATCTGCTCAGCTGTCTGGATGATGTTCTGTAGTTAACAGAAGCCTGTCCTATTCAGCGTTTGAAGACATTTCTGTTGGTTGTTGCGGGGCAACTGGACAAGTTATGAAGTATGAACATTCGGTCTCTGATTTTCGTTTTTTCTCTCATCGTCATTTTCTTTGCTTCGATGCTGCCAATTTTCGGCGACCCTGAGACGATCAGCCAGGAAGAACTTATTCGCCGCACCCAGGAACTTTTCGACGCAGTAGTACCAGGCAATAAGGAGCCTTGGAAAAAATATTTCACCGATGACTGCATCTTCGCCGATGAAAAAGGTCGCAACCTAAACAAGACGCGACTAATTGCCGATATCACGCCGCTGCCGAAAGGTTATTCGGGCACGATCAAGATCGCGAAGCCTCAAAGCATCATTCACGGTGACACCGCCATTTTAAGTTACGATCTCGACGAAACCGAAATCATCTTTGGCCAGAAGCTCACCGCTCGTTATCATGCAACCGATACGTGGCTGCGACGCAACGGTGCCTGGCAAATCGTCTCCAGTCAGGCAATGCGCTACTATGAAGATCCCGCGGTGGGCAGTGTCGACCGAAAAAAATTCGCCGATTTCAGCGGCACCTACGAGTTGGCGCCCGGCCAAACGAGACGAGTTTTTTCTGAAGGCGGCAATCTGTACGTCGAACGTAATGGGAAACGCGAACAACTTCTGCCTGAAGGATGCGAAATCTTTTTTCGCAAAGGGATCGAAGGACGCATCTTATTTCGCTACGCGGACAAGGGAACAGTGGATGCACTTGTTGATCGCCGAAACAACGAAGACGTCATCTGGCGCAGAGTGAATTAAGTTCAAGGATATACACAGAAGAGGTTTCCCGCACTGCGCGCCATTTTTCCTCAGACAGATCGCGGGTAACATCATACTTGGAAATCATTATTCCCATCACTTATGCCGGTGATTGAAACTTCAGGCCTGACCAAGGTTTATCGCACCTACCGGAAGGAGCGCGGACTTTGGGGATCAATCAAAGGCTTGGTCAAACGCCGTTACGATGAAACGCGCGCAGCCGACCACGTTTCCTTTAACATTGAAGAGGGCGAGTTTGTCGGTTTTCTGGGTCCGAACGGCGCCGGCAAGACCACAGTGCTCAAGATGCTTTCCGGTCTTTTGAATCCGACCTCGGGCGATGCGCGCGTGCTCGGTTTTGTTCCGTGGGAACGGCGCAACGAGATGAAAAGGCAGTTCAGTCTGCTTATGGGACAAAAAAATGCTCTCTGGTGGGATCTGCCAGCGCAAGAATCCCTCGAACTCAACCGCGCCATTTATGGGATCGACCGCGCGCGGTTCACGAAGGTCGTGGACGGATTGTCGGAGCTTTTGGAAGTACAGGATAAAATGAATGTGATGGTCCGTGAGCTCTCGTTAGGCGAACGGATGAAGATGGAGCTGATTTCTGCGCTCATTCACGAGCCGCGCGTGCTTTTTCTCGACGAACCAACAATCGGGCTGGACGTGGTCAGTCAAAAACGGGTCCGGGAATTTCTGCGTATTTACAATGAGGAACATCACATTGTTACATTGCTGACCAGCCATTACATGCAGGATATCGAGGAGTTGTGTCATCGGGTTCTCGTGATCGATCACGGTAAAATCTTTTTCGACGGGCCGTTGGATGAGATCGTCGATCGGTTTTCAGGATACAAAATTCTGAGTCTCACTTTCGAAAAAGAGGCGACGCGCGATCTTTCTGCCTTCGGTGAAGTAACGGAACAAACGCCTGTGTCAGTGCAGTTGAAAGTTCCGCGCGCGAAAGTCACCGAAACCTGCCGTGAACTGCTCCAAGCCTGTGACGTAAGCGACATTAATGTTCAGGAAGTGCCCGTGGAAGAGGTCATCCGTCAGCTTTTTGGCGAACGACGCGAAAATCATCGCGCCGCTGACCTCGCGGCCACAGAAGCCGCCCAAGCCACCTATTCTCGGTAGAAGGCGAACCGAAATCGGCGTGAAGATCGAGTGGCTGGTCATGACACCACTTGCGGACCAGTTCGAGTAGGGCAAAGTCACACAGCTTTCACTATGAGATCGTGGGATCACGTGATCGGGTGTGCGCTTCTTCCTTTGGCGGTTCTCTCATGTCAGGTTAGCCGGGAGCCGAAATCAGCTGAGGAGTCGAAACAGGAGTTGCTAGCTCTGGAAAATCGGTGGCTACAGGTGGAGGACGATCCTGTCGCTCTCGAAGGAATCCTCGCTCCTGATTTCCTGCACGTTGTGCCGGGGGCAATCATCTCAAAGGACCGACACCTTCAGTTTCTACGTGAGCATCCTGCGGGTGGCCAACGTGTGGAGAAGCGTTTCGAAGATCTGCACGTAAGGGTTTACGGTGAGGCGGGCATTGTGAATGGCGCCGTGATAGAAACCACTGAGCATGGCGAGCGCAAGACACTGTTTACTGATGTCTTCGCGTATCGCGATGGAAAATGGCAGGCCGTTAGCGCACAGGAGCTGCCTGTAGCCGGCCCATAAGGTATCCAGGGACTTGCTCGCCTTTCCTTGAGGACGCGGTTCAACCGTTAACTCTTAACGCTTAGAGCTTATGGCACGTCAAATTCAGATAGGCCAGGCAGGATGCTTTTTTCCATTGCGTCGGCAAATCCAGGGTATTGCAGGGTCCAGCCTAGCCTCCGCAGTTTCGCATTGCTTACACGCTTGTTGGTGTCGCCGCGTTTACGTTGCCCCGTTAATTTTCTGATGCACGGCAGTGGCCGATTCAGTCTCCGTGCCAACCAGCGGTAGCAGTCGCTTTGCAGCATCGGTTGATCGTCAACTGCGTTGTAGACTTGAGTTCCCTGCCATTCTCGACTGACCAGGAGGAAGAGTCCCGACGCAATATCATCGCGGTGCACTTGATTAACGAAGCGATCGTTTTTCGGATCGATCGTCGCGGTGCCAGTTAGAAATTTGCTCAGCAACGCCGACCTGCCCGGGCCGTAGATTCCGGCGAGCCGCGCGACCGTACCGCCCCGGTCGAGCACGACCTTTTCCGTTTCAAGCAGGACTCGACTCGTCTCGCGAGCAGGCTCGGTCTCGCTTTCTTCGGTCACCCACGAGCCGTCGCGCTGGCCATAGACGCTCGTGCTACTCGTGAAGAGCATCCTTGTTCCAACGAATCGATCGAGCAGATTGCGTGCGCCATTCAAATAGATTTGCCGGTAAGACTCGACTCCGCCGCCTCGCGAGCTCGCGCAGTGAATGACAGCATCGAATATTCCAGGGCGCCCTGCGACCTGATCGCGGTTTGAAATATCGACTTGGCAAACAGGATACGGTTTGGCGGATAGCGCCGCTGCGGATTTTTCGGAAGCACTCCAGCCTTCCACGTCCCAGCCTTCGGAATGGAATAAATCTGCGGTCGCTTGACCAACATAACCGCAGCCGGCGATCAACATTCGCGGCATGTCGTTGTACTCGCCACGCTGCGTGGAAGCGTTTCCTGCGGGTTGCATCTGGCACGGCGGCGCGCGCCTTCGCGGGGCTTCGGCGTGGCAGGCAGCGCAGTGGCTACAACGGCCGCTTGCATAATCGCCGGCGCTTCACGCCGCGGCTGCGATTTCAATTTCTTCAAACATGTTTTTTTGGAGAGCGCGGACTTGCTTGAGACGAATGAGCTCCAGGAGCGCGAGAAAAGTCACCACGACTTCCACCCGCGATACGGCAGCCCCAAACAAATCGGAAAAACGTAGCCGCGCACTATTTGCGACTCGTTGCAAAATAATATCAATCTTCTCCGACACACTAAAACGTTCGGCGAAAATTTCCTGCACGT
The DNA here is from genome assembly GCA_035764345.1 of Candidatus Udaeobacter sp. Taxonomy (GTDB): domain Bacteria; phylum Verrucomicrobiota; class Verrucomicrobiia; order Chthoniobacterales; family UBA10450; genus Udaeobacter. The sequence continues at coordinate 2,709 of DASTZJ010000073.1, read as the reverse complement.
CTTGTCGCGCTTCGATCCGTTTGATGACCGTCTGGAATGCGTTGATCAATTGAAAAATTCCAACCTCTTCCAGGCGCAGCGGTTCCTGCGACGGCAAGGATGCGCCTTCTCGCGCGAAGATTCGCTCCTGTTCCAGTTGCCGCACATGGAGATTTGCAGCCGCTTCCTTGAACTTTTTGTACTCGATCAACTGCCGGATTAAATCCCAGCGGGGGTCATCTTCCTCGGCCTCATCTTCCGGCGGTTGTTGATCAACTGGCAGCAGGCTGCGGCTTTTCAGGTAAATGAGGTTTGCCGCCATCACAATGAATTCGCCGGCAAGCTCGATATTCAATTCTTTGAAGGCTTGAAGATATTCGAGGTACTGACGAGTGATGCGTTCCAGCGAAATGTCGTAAATGTCGATCTCGTCCTGCTTGATCAGGTAAAGCAGTAGATCGAGCGGGCCTTCGAAAACCTCCAGCTTGACCTTGTAATCGGCTTCCATGTGTCACCGGCGGACTTTAGACCGTTCGTATCTTGCAAGGGGGAAGCTAACAATGTCCCTCGCAGTTTCTTTCCATTACGCAGGAATTTTTCGATGAATCCAAACGCTGTTCACCAGCCCGAGGCCAAACATGATCATTAAGACGAAAGAGCCGCTGTAACTGATTAATGGCAATGGCACACCGGTGATGGGGAGCAGGGCGATCGTCATTCCCATGTTTTGGAAGATATGGGTGAAGATGAGCGCCGTGATCCCGACAACCAGAAGCAGTCCCAATTGATCGCCGGCGAAAAAAGCGACAAAGAGACACGTCATCAGGAGCAAAGCGAATCCGCCGATAAGAAACATTCCTCCAATGAATCCCCATTGCTCGCCAATCGCCGAGAAGATGTAGTCGTTGTGCACGGCAGTGGCAGGGAGAAACCCGAGCTCGATCTGCGTGTTTGGAGCCTTAAAGCCTTTGCCTGCCCAACCGCCCGAGCCGATGGCGATGAGAGACTGATTGATCGCCCACGCGGAGCCTTGTTTGTCGATATCGGGGTGTGTAAACGCGGTGATTCGCTGTTGCTGATACGGTTTTAGACCGAAATTGATGGCAATGGGGATAAAGGCAACCGCGATGAGAATCACGCAAATCAAGTACCTCAGCGGAAGACCACCGACGAATAGCAGTGCCAGAAGCACCGGCCCCCAAATAATAACCTCACCCAGATCAGGTTGCATCAGGATAAGCAAGCATGGCGCCGCGGCAATCGCTCCGCAAAGCAGTAACCGCAGCATCGGATGCATTTCGCGAAATTGCGTCAGGAACAGCGCCAAAACCATGATCCCGGCCACAACGGCAAGCTGCGCGGGCTGAAAATTGAGTGGCCCCAAATGTAGCCAGCTGCGCGCGCCATAAACCTTTGTGCCCATAAACTTCGTCAGAATTAGAAAGACGATACCGGCCAAATACATTGGCAACGCGCCCCAGCGGATCCACCGGTAGTGGATCAAACTTGTGAGCATAAAAGCGAAGACACCGACCACGACCCAATTCGCCTGCTTGTGCCAAAAATCCGCTGCGTACGAGTCTGTGCGCGTGGAAGTAGCGCTGTAAATCGCCACGACTCCAAAGATGGCTAGAGCGAGCATGGTCAGCAGCAGAAGCCAGTTTTGGCCGAGCAATTTTCGAAGAAACGGCGTCATCTGATTTGAAGTCGATTAAATCTTCCGCACATCCGGAGGGAACTGAGGACAATTATACGCGCATTGCAATCTTCGCAAAAATTGTGGCGCAGCTTTTTCTATCTGTACTGTTCGTAACGGCTACCGGGACGATTTCACTAGATTCGATCAGGAATGCGGCTCAAGCTGCGCACGGTTTTTCTGCTAAAGGCCAGATGATGTGGGAATTACGTCGGCCAGCTTATTGGTTTGGGGTTATCCGCATAACCAATTGATTGTAAGTTAGTTAAGAATTTTTCTGGCAAATGTTGGCGCTTCACTTGTCTCCAGATTTGAAGGCCACTAAACTAGTCTCGACTTTGGTTCGTTTTTCGGGGGAAGAGCAAATGGCTAAGAGCAAAAAGACAAAGGAAAAGACGAAACGAAAGCTCGCACACCCTAAACTGCCGATGCAACGGCAGTTGAATCTGGTTCACGAGGGGAGGCATTTCGATCTGCGCCCAATGTTTGACGACTTAAACAAGCGATATTTTCGCGGGCGTCTTCGTGGTTACAAAGTGACGTGGGGTCGCCGGCGAAAACATCGCCCCAAGGAATATTTCATCTTTGGCACAATTCAGGAGCAGGATCGTCTCATTCGCATCAATCGGGCGCTGGATCAGCCATTCGTGCCGGCCTGGTTTTTGCGGTACGTGCTCCATCACGAGATGCTGCACTCAGTAGTGCCCGACGAGACACTCTCCCAGGGTCGCCGACGAGTTCATACGGAAGAATTTAACCGGCGCGAGCGCGCGTTCCCTGGTTACCGGCGCGCCCGCCGCTGGGAAGAAGAGAATCTGTCGCGTTTTTTGCGCTAAATTGCTCTTCAGCGCGTTTCCGTAACGGGCGCCGGGGACGGCGTTTCAGACGGCGAGGGCGTCGTCGCTACGTTCTTTTTGATCAGGTACCAGAGCGTTGTCGCGAGCAGGAGAGAGATCAACTTCGCCCGCCAGTTTTTCAGAATCAGTCTCTTCATATTTGCTGTGCAACAAAATCTCCGCGATTCGTTGGCGAAA
>DASTZJ010000072.1:0-2390 GCA_035764345.1 Candidatus Udaeobacter sp. | reverse complement strand
TCCTAATTCGGAGGCGAACATTCGCCGCATCGACACAAAAGCGCGCGCGAAAAAACAGACGCATGGTTTTCAGGTCCACTTCCTTCGCGGAGATAAAATCGTAACCAAGATGTTTAGTGACAGCGTCTATGGCGGCAAACTAAAGGCGAGGCGCGCGGCGCGGAAATTCAAGCAAGCGGCTCTGCGCCGTTTGCCGCGAAGAAAGTTTGTCGGATTCAAGTAAGCGCGCTGCGATTGCTGCACTTTTTCCGACGATAGACTTTCCAGCATTCGATGAATCCTGGCGCTAAGTCTTCTGGTCGCGCCGCGGCCCAACCATCGATGACCGTCTCGGGAAAGAACGCGCCTGTTTCAATCTCGGTTCGGTTCGGTGAAAAGTTGCCGACGACTTCGCCTCGATAAAGCCAGATGAACTCCTGGTCAGTGCGTTCTGAAGCAGGGAGCTTTGAAATCTTTTTGAGAGGAACGCTGATGCCTAGTTCTTCCTTCAGTTCGCGGCGAGCTGTTTCGTCGTAGCTTTCCGCGGCGCTTACATGACCAGCAGCACTCGAGTCCCATTTTAGAGGATGTCGATCTTTCCAACGCGAGCGTTGCTGCAAGTAAACTTCGCCTGCTGGGTTGAAAATCAGGAGGTGAACCGCGCGATGACGCAAGTTATTCGCATGCACTTCGGAGCGGCTGGCATCGCGCAGAATCGTGTCGTTTTTATCGACGACTGGAAAGCGCTCACTGTTCGTTAGGCGCATATCCGGGCACGGTGGCGGCGCAATGAAATTCGCCAGGGCGATCCATTGAAGCAGGGAGAGCTCTTCAGCTCGAGTTTTTGGATCGATGTTGAGGTGGCGCGCGAGAGTGTCCCAGTCATCGACTCGTTCCCGAAGCAACTTTCTTAGTTGTTTTCTTCTCTGAGAAAAACCAAGACGAATCAATTTTACAAGCAACTCTTCGTCGTGCGGAGGCAATTCCCGCGGATCTCGCGGCAAGATTCGCACCACTGCGGAATCAACCTCAGGTCGCGGGAAGAAGACAGTTGCCGGAAGGGTGCGCAGATATTTTACGTGATGGCGCAATTGGGTGCGTAATGTCAGAGCACCGTAATCATGAGTAGACGGCTGCGCCGAAAGACGCGCTGCCATTTCTTTTTGTAATGTAAACAACCACAGCGAGATAGGATTTGGATATACAAGGAACTTCAAAAGCACTGCGCTCGAGATGTTATATGGCAGATTGCCAAGCAATTTCACGCGTCGATGCGAAAACAAAACGCGCGCATCGAACTTGAGCGCGTCGATGTTCAGTATTTCCAGTCGCTCGTGACTGAAACGCTCGCGTAAGAAATTAGCGAGGCGCGCATCTTTTTCGATGGCGAGGACGCGCGCGCCTTTTTCAAGAAGGAATTTCGTCAACGCCCCGAGCCCAGGCCCAATCTCCAGCACGTAATCGTCTGAATTGACCTGCGCTTGGTCGACAATCCATCGGCCAAGATTTTGATCGTGCAGAAAATTTTGACCGAGGGTCTTGACTGGCGAGACGTGTATTTCTTGAAGCGTCGCCCGTATGTCGGAGAGCTTCATAAGAAGGTTGGCAAATGCGCGCCGAACCGATCGAAATTGGTCTCTTTGTTCACAAAATCGTGTGAACAAAATATGCAGGAACGAGGAATTTTATTCACAAGTTATTCACGGGAGATATACAACGCACAATCCCTGATGTGATCGGTGCGTCGAGACGCCTTCGCGTCCGCTCATTGAGCTTCTTCCAATTCCCGGCGCCGGCGTTTTTTTCGGCTCGCCAAATAGGTGCGACGCGCGTCCTTCAGTGACGCGCCTTCAATAAAGTACGCGGTCGAAGCGCGACCGATCGCGTACGTTCCCGACCCTGCCACGAGCCCGCACACGACGTTCCCCCAACCCGGAAAGAATTTCAGGATCGCGCGGGCGCCTTCACGCAGAAGCATCGCTGCGCCAACATTTGCACCGAGAGCGCCGGCGAATTCTGCGGCAGCACGCAAGCTGCGTTCGCGCCCGCTCACATGCATGATTCCGGAAATCATCATCAGTTGCAGGCTGGTAAGAATCGGCAGATCAGCGAGCGGGATCGGTTGTGCGCCAATGGCAGTACAGACGGCGGTCGTAGATTTTATCAAAAGTTGCGCCACTTCGCGCTGCGCTTCACGATCTCGCGATATCCGGATCATTTCCATTCGCGCTTCATTCGGCAACTCGCGCGCGAGAATCGACACGAGGCGCCGCGCTTCCGCAGGGGGCAGTTCAAATCCCTGATCGTTATCCACAGGAACCAACCTCAACGTTTCCAAAAAAGCGCCGCGTCTAGCGAGACTGGATTCGGCTACGTATTCGTCGCGCGCCCCGAGGCCGTTGTGATCGCGC
>DASTZJ010000071.1:0-5522 GCA_035764345.1 Candidatus Udaeobacter sp. | reverse complement strand
CCAAAATCGATGCAGCGATCGCGAAACCTGCTCAGACGGTCTCGCAGATGCGGCGGCGCAGATTCGACATGTAATTCGTAAAGATGATCGCTCGCGCTGTTAAACCAAGTACCCGCATATATCTCGTCAGGCAGATCTCGAATTCGCTCAGCGTGGGCTAGGAAAAGCGCGAGGGAATAGCACAGCCCCTTTCCGAATTGCGAGCGCTTTTTTTCCTCGTTATTTGCAGGCGAAATGGCATCAAGTTTAGTTCCGCTAATCGCGCTCATCCGAATCACCCCGGCTTGATCAGCAGCCCTCGCTTTGCGATTTGCGGAAGCGCCCAGGCCAAGCCGAGCCGAATCACGTCAACTACCGCCAGATCATTTTTGGCGGCGATCTTCTCGACCTTTTCGAGCAAATCGAGCAGCAAGTGCAATGTGCTTTGTTTGCTGTCTTTTGCACTCATTTGCACTACCAAACTAGTCGAAGCGATTTCAACCCGTCAAGCTTTTTCGTCGGTTTCATCATTCGCTTAATCTCGTCGAAACCAAAGATGTTCATTGTAGTTTGGGAATTCTTAGCCTGGGTAAACGGTTGGGCGTTTCCCAAATTATTTGGGAACTTGGGCCGCTGATTCCCGGAGGAATTTGCACAAGCTGATGAAGCCGCATTCGATTACCGTTCGACTTGGTCCGGATTTGAAGCAGAGGCTTCATCAATCGGCGCGTAAGCTAGATCTCAGCGAGAACAATATTGCCAAGCACGCAGTCCGAGCTGCCGTTGATTTCATAGAGGCGAACAACTATACGATCGAGCTGCCGTTTCAGATGGCGGCCGCAAACGCACCGATCAAATCGAGAGTGCGGAGACCGAAAAAAGTTACGGGGCTAAACGAACCGGGAACGCCGCTATCCTAATCGAAAAAATCGGATACCACCATTCTGAATTGAAACAATGGAGTCGATCATCGTTTGGACGGAGTCATTGCTGTCATCGGATACGCCATCGGCAAATCGAAAAACAATGTCGGCGCCGCAATCATTCTCTCGCTTGATCTCATTTTACAAAAATAATGTCAGGCGGGATTTCACTCCCGCCCGACGAGACAGACGCGCCCTCACCGTTAACCAGAATCCGGGGCAGATTCACCTTGCGGGAAGACGCGGAATCCGATTGGCTCGAACTCAGGCGACAGCTTCTTTTTGAACCAGCCCGGCGCTGATACCGACGCTTTTGTGAGCGGAGTTGCTCCAAGAGTTCGACTGGATTCCATTCGCCCCAGCGTTCAGCAATCCGGCCATTATCGATCCGGATAATTTCAATGCATTTAAACTGGATGACTCGGCCGGTCGGGTCACAGCCCATGAACGCGCCGCGATGCGTCCCTGTCGCAGTCCATCGCACGGCTGCTTTGCTTTGAACGCCATCGATCAATATGTCTTCAATGCGGGCGCAAAAATCCGGAAACGCGGCGTACAACTGCACAATTCCTTCCTTGAACCCGTCATTGTCGCTGCCGCGACCGGCTGGATTGTGATCGACAAAGTTCGGTGCGTGCAACTCATCGACCACTTCAGATTGACCTTTTTGCCATCCGCATTCAATCCATCTGCGCGCGATCGTGTATATCTCTGTTTCTGCTCCGGGCATGTTCACCGTTTTCTTGCCAGTCCCGTTGACGCTGTCCAAGATACCAAACTCACTTTCCATCAGATTTTCGGAAATTTCATGGTCGACCCCAGGGTAGCGCAGGAATTTCCCTCTCTCACTTGATCTGATTTTTACAAAAAAAGAAATGCGGGGCGGGGTTTATTCCCGCCCCGCATTTCGTCGCTGCGGAATCATCTATCTCTTACCCTTTGCGAGCGCTCAGCTTCCTGCGCAAGCCTTCGAGTCCGACAACCGCAATGCCCAGAAGAGCTACGGTCATACCGCCATCCGGAACCGCAGCCGTGTCTGCGCTAAATGTGAAGCTAGCTTGGTTAATTCCACCTGCTGACTGTGTGCTGAAGGCCCAAGTGCCAGGGGTCGGGTCGAATCCAGCGCCGGTAAGCGTCCCGGCTCCAGTTATACTAAGCAAGCCGCTATTTTGAACATCGATAGTCGCGGTGGCCAGGTCAAACGTGAAGCCGCCAACACTCCAAAGGCCGGGGGTTGCGGTTGATGGATTAAAAATCCACGACGTGGCCAAGGTGACTGCGCTACCAATAGGCACACCGAGGAAGCTTCCGCTAGTTGTCCCTACGACGGCAAACCAGGAAGTAACTTGTGTGGCTGTGGCCAAGGAAGTTGTATTAAATGTGGTAGCACCGGCGAAGCCAAGGTCTCCTGTAATCGGTACGGCTTGAGCTTGTCCGACCCAGAGCAGGCCGACAGCGACCATCGAAAGAGCTGCTTTCAATAGTTTATTCATTTTTGTCTTTTAGTTAGTAAATTTCGTTTTTTAGGGGTTGAAAATTATACGTTACTATGCCGTCAAACTTTGATGTCACTAGTTACCGGCGTCGCTTGAGCTTGCTCGGAAAAAGAGCGCGCCGCTGATAGAGCCGATCGCAAGCCCGGCTAACATTGTTTTTGTGAGATTTTTCATTGGATTGTTTTTAGTTGTAACGTTCTAATTGAGCGAACAGCATAACGGTCAACTCATTATGTAGCGTCGCGCTACACCAAGCACGCAGAGGGCTGCCCCGAGCAACATCACGGTTGCACCATTGTCCGGAACCCCTGGGGCAAAGGAAAATTCAATCTGCTTTACCTCTTTGAAGTCACTGATCAGTGTGACCGATTTGATCGTCTCCCCATCAAGCGAGATAATGCCTTGCCGTGCGAAATCGGCATTCGCGCCAAGGCCACTGAAGACAAAAGTTTGAAAGGGGTCTCCTTGATTATCCTGGACCACGACGGTCACCGTTCCGTTCGCATCCCCCTCCAATTGGCCACGGAATGAGAAATCAGCGAAGAGGTTAGGATTCTCCGGGGTGAAAATCAGCTGGGTGAGTGACCCGTCTTTTATCGGTTTGATGTTTGCGAACCCGCTGCCCGTATCTACGTTTCCCGTGGTGTGAATGTCCACATGGGGGGCAGAGGAGTTGTTCGCGCCAACGAATCCCTCGAAGTCGGAAACATTTTTGTTCGCCACGTCATTGAAGAGCTTTTCCCCGCCTGGGTCTGGATCGACGATGAAAGTGGCGCTCGCCGACAATGTAAGTGCAGCGGTAAGTGCAGCTATTGAGACAATGTATTTAAATGTTTTCATTAATGATGCTTTCTGTTGATTGGTTTTTGAATTGGTTTTTTAAGCAGCCTTGAGTTTCTTGCGTAGCACAGCGCAAAAAGCCGCCGAAAGCATCGCAAGTTTTTTTCTCGGAATTATGTTTACTTTTGTAGAAAATTTCACGTTATACGACTGAAAAGCAACCGATGTGCCAAGATGTAAAGTATCATTATATAAATATTTCAAATATCTATCTATTAAGGAGTTACGTCATGACGTAATCTTTCGACTTTTGTCTTGGTCTGCCCTGAAAATCGTAAAGTATTCCGACGATTCAGGAGTAACCCTGAATGGAATATGGAATAACAGCCACTGATGAAGGAGCTTACAACGGTAACTCGAAAACGTAAGAATTCTTGACATTTGCTAAGTTTTATGGCGATTTTTGACGGCTTCCGGGCTCGCCTTGAGCCTTGTCAATCACATCAATCGCTTGCTCCGAAGCTCAACGGTTTCGGACTGGATCGGGGACAGATTCGAAAACTGGTTTCGTATTCATCGCACACAGAATAGAGCCAGTTCTTTCACCCTTTTTCCTTGCGCAGATACTGATCACGTCGCTCGTTGCGACTACCGTCCGACAACCTGCGCCCCCAGAGTCGAAAACCCGCATAAATCCGGCGGTCGTGTCTGAAAAGATTTGAAATTTTTCGAAAACTTTGCCCGGCAGTATCCGGAGAAAGACTAAAGGTCTATGCACCCAGAAGGCCAGAAGGCTCGCGTTTAAGCCCCAGCGCCGTAAATGAAAGCTTCTAATTAACATCGCAGAGCCACCGTCATAAAATGATAAGCCGGCTCGCAACTCATTTTGGAAATCAAAAGCCTATCCACATCCCGCCGGATCTCCGCGGCCAGGCAATCGAATGCATGGCGATGTCGGTGCGGCTCGCCGGGGTTCTGCGCACAGCGAATATTCGCGTCCTTGGCGACCTCCACGGATGCAAGCTGGACGATTTCGCCTGGCAGAAAAATTGTGGATACAAGACGCTACACGAACTGGATGCGCTGGTACGCCAAGCACACTCTAGGGTAGAGCAGCAGCCGCCGAGTCCCGCGGCTGGGTCTCTCCTTCTGGGAAACGGTGTAAGCTTCGTCGTTCCGGAGTCGATTTCTCAGTTGCGATTCGCTGAATTGCCAATAACCAGCCGTTTGACAAATCTTGTTCGATCGATCGGACTTCGGACACTAGGGGATCTGAATGGACAGAGTGCATTCGAATTGCTTCGATGCAAGAATTGTGGCTGGCGCACCGTTCTGGAGATTAGGCACCTCATTGAGCGTGCAATCTCTGGCGAATTTGATGAGGCACAGATCGAAGAGTCCGCTCAGCCCAGGGAATTGTTAAGGTTGCTCGAGGAAGGAATGGCGAGGCTATCGCCTCGTGACAAACACTTGCTCCTTGCCAGAATCGGAGGAGAAGGTCTCCCTCCACCAACCCTTGAAGAACTTGGACAGCAGCATGGGCTCACGCGCGCACGGGTCCAACAAATCCTGGAAAAGACCCTCCATAACCTGAAGAAGACTTGGGGGCCCAGGGTGCCACGGCTCCTCGAAGCGGTGAAGAGATGCTGTTTTTCGAACATTTGCCCACTGACTCCCGCATTGCTAGGGCAGTGGATAGGTAAATCTCACAGCACATTCCAATTATCGCCAAAAGCGCAAGTGCGGCTGATAGGAGCCCTTGACGAAGGCGTTCCCTGCTGGCCCAACCAGCAGGACGGAGTGGGAGGCGTCGACAATTCGATTCGTAGACTCGACCTTGATTTGGCAAAACTCGTGCGCAACGCCAATGGCTGTATTGCCGTCGCTGACACTTATGGGAGACTCACGTCTCAACAACGTTACAAGCGATTGAAAGTCGGAAAATTTCTCGGAATGCTGCGCCGCGTCCGACGGACGCTGGTAGAATTTGATGATCCGCAGCGCCCTGTTATCCGACTAAGTCGATTGAGTGCCACCGATTTCGCCGCACATATTCTGGAGCAAAGCGATGAACCATTAACTGCGGAGGAAATCCATTCGCGAGCAATCCAAGCATTCGGGACAAAGATCATCCGTTGCGAAGCGGGAGCCATTGGCAACGCGCTGAGCTCAAACCAGAGTGTTTTTTTGGTTGGGCCAGGCCTGTACGCTATGCGCAAACATTTCAAGTTGCCGGTTTCCGAATGGAACCGAGTACGAGGAGAGTTCGTGCAGCTTCTCGCAAAAGAGGGTCGCCCGATTTCTTGTTACGAGGTCCTCAAAGACCGACTTATCGCAGGTTTAA
>DASTZJ010000070.1:0-2694 GCA_035764345.1 Candidatus Udaeobacter sp. | reverse complement strand
AAAATGAAGGAACGCATTTTTCTCGAAGCCGATGTCGACAAACATCGCCTTCAACCCCATCTCGATGTTTTTGACTTTACCCTTATAAACGCCGCCGACGATATTTCGTGAGCTCTTACGCTCGACGCTGTACTCCTCGAGCCGGCCATTCTCGAGCACGGCGACCCGGGACTCGAGCTTTTCCACGCTGAGTATGAGCTTTTTGCCGGTCTTTCGTGAGGAAAGACCCAAAAGTTTTCTTACTTTGTCTATCATAAAACGAAAAAGGTTGTCCGATCAGAAGCGGAACTGACCAAATGCACTGCAGCGATGGTTCTGGTCGGGTGTTCATCTTGTTGTTCCCCGGCGGCGGTTAGGGGGAGGTGGCGGTGGCGCAGGCGCCGGTTGCCGGTGTATTCCAAAGAGCCGTTGGAAGAAATTTCGGGGAGCTGGCGGCGCAGCGGGGAGAGCGCGGGCCACAGCAGGGCCTCGCCGACGCACTTTGCCCTGAGAATCCGCTTCCGGTTCGACATCGGGCGATGCATCTGAGCTTGCCATCTGAGCAGTTGCATTTTGAGAATCGTCGGCGTTTTCTTCGTCCTCGCCTCCGAGATTCCCGCCCTTGTCGTGATAGGTCACATCCTTGATCATTTGGAATGGATTGGCCTTGTGCGCGGGTGGAAGCCAGGCCACCTGCATGTCGAATTTGCCTTCATCCAGCGCGAGCGAGCGCTCCAAGATTCTGTCGGCGATCGGGCCCGCCACGCTGCCGCCGTGCTCGCCACCTTGCACCATGACAGCAACGACATACTTCGGTTTTTCAAAGGGCGCAAAGCAGGCGAACCATGCGGTGGTATCCTTATGTCCATGCACAGTGGCCTGCGCGGTACCGGTTTTCCCCGCTACCACCCAATCTTTCAAACGTGCCCTGCCGCCGGTGCCGCCATCTTCATTAACAACCTTCCAAAGGCCTTTGCGAACCAACTCGATCTGGTCAGCGGAGATTTCCTGCCGTAAATCCGATCGCACCCGCGGCGGTGGCGCTGCTGGATTGCCTTGCTGATCTAACACCGGAGAGCCGTCTTGCTTCAAAACCTTATCGACCAGACGTGGGTAATAGCATATGCCGCCATTTGCGATCGCCACGTAGGCCATTGCCAATTGCAAGGGCGAAACAAGCGTGTATCCCTGGCCGATCGAAACATTGGCGGTTTGAGCTTGTGACCATCTCTCCTGGGGATGGTGAATTTGCATCCACTCGGGTCCCGGCATGTTGCCACTTTGTTCGCCTGTTAGTTGGAGGCCCGATTCTTCGCCGATGCCCAGCATCTTGCCGATGTGGTCAACCGACTGAATGCCGGCTGCATTGCCATACTGATAGAAAAAGGAGTCGCACGAAACCTTGATCGCATCAGCCAACCCAATTGTGCCGTGCGTATAATGTTTTTCGGCTACCCAGCATTGGAAGAAGTGGTCGCCGTAACTCACGCCGCCACCGCAGCTGTATTTGGCGCCTGCGAGATTTTTTGTGCCGCGCAGACCGGAGAGCGCTGTGATGAGCTTGAATGTTGACCCTGGCGGCAAGCAGCTGATCGCGCGGTTGACCAGTGGATCGCCCTCGTCCTTTTGCAGCGCTTGCCAATCCTTTGCTTTGATGCTCGGGATGAAAGTATTTGGATCGAATGATGGCACAGAAGCCGTTGCAAGGACGTTGCCATTGTTTGGATCGACAACTACCGCGCCCGCCCGGCTCACCGCGCGGAGCGCTTCTTCTGCAATTGCTTGAATCCTCGCATCGATCGTCAAATAAACGTTGGCCCCTTGCTGCGAGGGATCTTCGCGCAGGACGCCATCAATGGTCCCTTTTGCATTGCGCCGTAAATAACGCACCCCAGGTTTCCCGCGCAGGTACTCGTCCGTGATTTTTTCGATGTTCGATTTCCCTTCCACATCTCCCTGGTAAAACGTGAATTTCTTTGCGTCCTCTTTATCGACATCATCCGGCATGCCGACATAACCCAGAATATGCGCGGCAAGCGCGCCGTAAACATAAGAACGCACGGGTTTGATCGCGAGCTCCACGCCCGGCAATCCGACATCATGCTCAGAAAATTTCGCCAACGTTGGAAAATCGATGTCTTTGACATAGGAATACGGAACTTCGGTATCGTTGCGATAGTGTTTCTGCAACCGGCCCGCGTTGTAATCGCGCGCAAGATCGAGGTCGTTGAGGCGTGGGACAATGCCACTATTGACGATCTTGATGATGTCCGGTTCCTTCAGGTCTTTCGGCATTCCATTGATGGTCGCTCGATATTCGGTTGTGGGCGGCGAACCGAAGCGCTCCCGATAGCCTTTGACCATTTCCGGTAGATAAAAATCGACTTCATAACTGGCTCGGTTTTGGACGAGAGTCAGTCCGTTGCGATCTCTGATCTCGCCGCGCACCGAAGGAATGCGCACCGTTGCTTGAGAACTACCCCGGAGCTGGGCAGTCCATTCCTGACCATGCGCTACCTGGATCCACCAAAGCTTGAGACCGAGCGTTCCCATGCCCATCAGCATCAACAGCGCGATAAGTTGAATCCGCACACGCGAAGTCATGCGACGCCTGCTCATTCGAACCGCCCCCTTTCCGGGCTATATGAGTAGGCGGTAATCCGTCCTATCCATTGTAAGAACCAGAAAAGGATCGGAGCCATCGCCATGGCAATG
>DASTZJ010000069.1:0-2419 GCA_035764345.1 Candidatus Udaeobacter sp. | reverse complement strand
GACAATTGGCCGCGCTGCCAGCCATGGCTGCATTCGTCTGGCGAACTGGGACGCCGCGCGCGTGAAAGACCTCGTGAGCGTCGGCAATACCGTCCTTATTTTCTAGGTGGAACGCGTTGTCCTCAACGCGTTGCCAATGATCCGGCTTGGCCGCCTGATATTTGCGCCTTCGGCGATCCAATCTCCCATCGTCTTCGGGAGAAGCCGATCCACCTTCGCACGATTTTCCTGAAAAAATTTCGCGCGGATTCGCACTCTCGGACGTCTAGGCTTTAGATCAACCCAATGGATCCCAGTGAGCGCGAACAGTATCGGGCGGCCATTCACGGCGATCGAGAGGCATTTGAAATGATCATTCGCACTCATAGCCGGACACTTTTCGCCATATCTTACGGCATTCTCCAAAGCCGCGAGGAAGCAGAGGACGTCGTTCAGGACTCGCTGCTTAAAGCGTGGAAAACACGCTGGCGCGTTCGTAACCCGGAAAAATTTCCCGCCTGGTTGGCGACCATTGCGCGACACAAAGCGCACGACGTTTTTCGCAGACGCCGCACTGTTCCTTTGTCGGAACAGCTGGCCGAACCGATCGAAGCAGAGGCGCCGAACACGACTGCTTTGGATCAACGATTGCATTCCGCGCTCGAAACGCTTCCAGAGCTTCATCGGGCCGCGCTCACGTTGCGCTACTTCGAAGAGATGGATTATCGCACTATCGAAGATACCCTGGGTCTGACTAATGGTGCGCTGCGCGGAATTCTCGGCCGCGCTCTGGCTTCGGTGCGTAAACAACTTCGCCCGGCTCTCGCCTCAATGGATTAAACGTATGGCAACGATCCACGACGAAATTGACACTTGGCTGGTCGCCGATCTGCACGGCGAACTTTCTGATAACGAACGGGGCGCGCTTCACGCGCACCTGGTCGATTGCTCCGCCTGCCGAAAAATTCATCAGGAAACCAAAACTATGAACAAAATTCTGGAAGAAACTCTCTCAACGGAAAAACCCGATCCAGCGTTTGAACAGCGGATGCTGACTGGTTTTCGCAGTCGCGTCCCTCACCGAAGTAGACTCGTAAAGCTGCTCGTCGATCTGATGCGCTTACGCGCTACTCAAATCGCAGCGATTGCTGCCGTGTTGTTCGGGCTTGTGCAGATCGGGCGGATGATCACGGGTGAACCTGTAACTGCGCCGCACGCTCGTGAGCGCTACGCACAGGGAGAAGTAGCCGCACCGCAGCCACCGGAATCACGTCCAAGTCAAGCTGGCGCTCTCGATAGATCAGTCGGAATCGCCGCTGGACGGCCACAAGACTTGGCGCTCCAAGCGCCGGCGCCACCTCCTCCAACACAGATCAATGCAAAATTTCACGAAGAGGGCAAAGCGGCTGCAACAACGGTTGCGCCGGCAAAAGCTGCGCAGGCGGAGACTACTGAGAGTGAAGCGTTCGTCGCGAGCCCAGAACGTCCTGTCAACGCTGAAGAAGCTGGAAAAACCCCAAGTGAATCGCCCGCTCCGGCACTCGCTAATCGCAAACTAATTCGCAACGCGACAGTCGAACTGGAGATTGTCAGCTTTGATAATGCTGTCCAGAAGATCACTGCATTTGCGAACGAAGAGCACGGCTACGTCGCCACAACAGATTCTGAGAAACAGGCGAATGGGAAGCTGCGCGGTCAGGTCGTCGTCAAACTCCTTCCGGAAAACCTCGATCGTTTTCTGCAAAAGATTCGGAGTCTCGGTGAATTAAAGAACCAAACGTTGGGCACTGAAGACGTAACGAAAGCATATTCGGATACTGATGCGCGCCTGAAAAACGCCCACGTGATGGAGCAACGTTTGATCGACATGTTGAAAACGAAAACCGGCAAAGTTTCCGATTTGCTTCAGGTGGAAAAAGAACTGGGCCGTGTGCGCGAAGAGATCGAGAAGATGCAAGGCGAATTAAAATATTGGGATTCGCAGGTGCAATTCGCGACGGTGGCAATTTCGCTCGCCGAAAAAGACATGGAAGAACCGGCGGCATTTCTCCTTAAAGAGGGCGCCCAGCTTGCACTCTATGCGCCCGATGTGGAAAAGATTTACAACGAGATCAAGGGCCTCGCCTCACCAAAGGTGCAGATCACAAATGCGCAACTAAACCGCGATTACTCCGGACGCGTCTCAGCACAAGTAAACATGTTGATCGCTCCGGAAGAAGGCGACGGTGTAATCGGCCGCGTGAAAGGGTTCGGGCGGGTGGAGAATTTCCAAACGCAGACCCAACGCATCGCGCAGGGGGGCAGTCCGGCTGCGGCCGGATCGGAAAATGCGAAGACTAAGCGCGACAAGGTGGAACTCAACATCGCCATCTCGCGCGAGGAACAGGAGCAAGCTTTTCAGCAAACCAGTCTGCGCATTCGCACGTCGTCGGTGAACGAA
>DASTZJ010000068.1:0-3588 GCA_035764345.1 Candidatus Udaeobacter sp. | reverse complement strand
CGCCTTCGTTCCCGATTTAACGCCGACTTCACGCCGGAGAAATACGCGGCGCTCGTGCGCTGTGTGAATGAAACCGAGAAGTGGCCGGCAGATTTCCGGATTTCGGAAACGCCGATTTTTTTGACGCGCGATTTCACCGATGAAGTCACGCGCGCGGCGATTGCAATCATCGATGTTACGCGCACGCCCGAATTTACAAAGCGTGCGGCGGAAGCAGTCCTAAACGGATTGGAGGTTCCGAATGAATCAGCCCAGCCAAATTTTCTCGTGGTCGATTTCGCCATTTGTGAAGAAGGAAGGCATCTCGCGCCGCGCCTGATTGAATTGCAAGCTTTCCCGAGCTTGTTCGGGTTTCAGTTATTGTTGCTGGGTTGTATCCGAAAGGCGTACCCGGTGATCCCGCGTAGGTGGACCTCCTCGTTTGGTGGAATCAAAGACGAGGCGTATCTCGATCTCTTGCGACGCACAATCATCGCGGATTCGGCTCCGGAAAATGTCGTCCTGCTGGAGATCGAGCCTGAAAAGCAAAAAACGCGCATCGATTTCGCGGCAACGGAAACACTTCTTGGTATTCGCTCGATTTGCGTAACGAAGATCAAGAAGCGCGGCCGCCAGTTACTTTATGATCACGACGGCCGTGAAGTTCCGATCGAGCGCATTTATAATCGGGTGATTTTCGATGAGCTAATTCGTCGGCCCGATTTGAATCTGGCGTTTCGGTTTCAAGATGATCTCGATGTTAAATGGGTCGGCCATCCGAATTGGTATTTTCGCATCAGCAAACATTCGTTGCCGTTTTTAAAGACGGAGCATACCTCGCCAACTTTTTTTGCAGATGACTTTCCTGTCAGGGAAAACATCAACAATTACGTCCTGAAACCGCTTTATTCGTTTGCGGGTCACGGCGTGGACATGGAGCCAACGCGCGAAAAAATCGCTGAACTGGAAAATTCCCATGAATGGATTTTACAGAAGAAAGTCGATTACGCGCCGTTTGTTGCGACTGTCGATGGCCAGAAATCGAAAGCCGAAATTCGGATGATGTTTGTTTGGCCGGACAACGATCGCAATCCTACGCTGGTCAACAACCTTGTGCGAATGAGTCAGGGCAAAATGATGGGGGTCGATTTCAATATCGACAAAACCTGGGTCGGCGCCAGCATCGCCCTGCACGAGCGCTAGCAAATAGATTTGTGTAGACCGAACAGCTTAAAGCTGTTTTTCCATCAGCTGCCGCACTTCGGCTGACGTGCGAACAGGGACGATTTCGAAATCCATTAAATCTTTCCAATTGTCGGTCCAACGGTCGAAAAGCGACTCGTCTTCCGCACGCATCAGTTGCCAGCAGGTTTTCAGATCAACGTCAATCCAGCTCGAAACATATTCGAGTCCTTCGGGCATCATCCGGCCCTTTTCTCGCAGCCGCTGATAGATGGCAGGCGCGTCTTTGAAGCGTTCAATGACCATGTACAGCATACGTTCCCAGCCCCGCCGATTTACGCCGGTTCGGTTGAAACAGTTGCTTCGCCGGCGCCTTGCTCAAATGCCTGTTCTACTGCCCGCCATGGAAGCATCGCGCATTTGACCCGTTGCGGAAAATTTCGTACTCCCTTCATCACTCGCAGATCGCCCAGTGCTTTGGGCGCTTCGTTTGTGTCATTTGTCACCAGATCGTGGAATGCTTGGAGCATATCCATAACTTCCGCGCGACTTTTGCCCTTCAGTTTCATCGTCATCAGTGAGGCCGATGCTTGGCTGATGGCGCACCCGCGTCCCGTGAACTTGATGTCTTCCAGACCACCGCCTGCATCGAATTTGACTGCGAGATGAATTTCATCGCCGCATGCCGGATTATCGCCGTGCACGCGAACCGCAGCATCGGACAGCTCTCCAAAATTCCGCGGCCGGCGCGAATGATCGAGAATGACTTCCTGATATAGCTCTTCGATTTCCGGGATCATGAAAAGAAACGCACAGCATCGTGCAGGATTTCAATCATCCGATCGATTTCTTCTGTCGTGTTATAGAAATAGAAACTGGCGCGCGTCGTCCCCGAAACACCAAACCGCCGCATCAATGGCTGGTTGCAATGATGCCCGCCTCGTAACGCTAGTCCGTATTGGTCGGCGAACGTGGTGAGATCGTGCGGATGCGCCGCATCCATCACAAATCCAACCAGGGCGCCACGCTGCTCAGCTGGTCCAAAAACACGTGTCCGCGGTAATTCGGTCAGGCGATCCAATGCGTAGCGCGCTAGTTGCGAGTCATGTTCGAAGATCGCTGCGCGTCCGATTCGATCAACGTAATCGATCGCCGCGCCGAGACCGATTGCACCGGCGATGTTTGGGGTGCCAGCTTCAAACCGATGTGGCGCTTTCTTAAATGCGCTCTTTTCCAAAGCGACGCTCACGATCATCTCGCCGCCGCCGTGCCACGGCGGGATCGAATCGAGAATTTCCTTCCGGGCATAAAGCACACCGATTCCTGTCGGCCCACACATCTTGTGCCCAGAGAAGGCCATGAAATCGCAGCCCAATTCCCGCACATCGATCGGCAAATGTCCGACGCTCTGGGCCGCATCCACAAGCGTGAGCGCGCCGACGGCGTGCGCTTTGTCGCACAATTCGGCCACGGGATTAATTGTGCCCAGCGAATTCGAGATGTGTGTAAATGCGAAGAGCTTTACCTCCGAAGTAAGCAATGCAGGCAGCTGTTCGAGATCCAAAGTCCCATCATCGAGGACCGGCACAAAGCGTAGCCGCGCTCCCGTTCGTTCCGCTAACAGCTGCCACGGCACAAGATTGCTGTGGTGCTCCATTTCCGTCAGGAGGATGACGTCTCCTTCGCGAATAAATTTTCCGCCCCATGCCTGGGCCACCAGATTGATGCTTTCAGTGGTCCCGCGCGTGAAGATGATTTCGTTTGCGCTCGCCGGGCCGATGTATTCTGCAACACGCCGCCGCGCGTTTTCGTAGGCCTCTGTCGCGCGAGAGCTCAGAGTGTGCAGCCCGCGGTGGACATTTGCATTCTCATGCTCATAAAAATTCCGAAGCGCCTCGATCACCTCCCGCGGCTTCTGGGAGGTCGCCGCGCTATCAAAATAGATCAGAGGATGGCCATGTGCCTGTTCGCGCAGAATCGGGAAATCTTCGCGAAGGGCCTTCCAATCCACGGTGTCGGCAGCAACTTTGTGCACACCATAATCTGCTCCACACGCCGCTGCGCGCCACCTCTATTCGATGGAGTTAAAAGTTACACGGTTAAAATCGGCCGCTCAAAAAGGCGATTGGGAACGCGAGCCAAGATGGAACGCGTTGTCCTCAACGCGTTGGCAAAAAATCCGGCTTTGCCGCTGATGTTCGGGTCTTCGGCGGTTATCTGATCGAATCCGTCTTCGGAGAAGCCGATTCACCTTTTGCAAACGCGCCCGTTTACCGCTATTTCAGCTCTTCGTTCGTTTCGGCGAAGGCGTTGACGGCGAATTCCAAATCATCGCGCGAATGCGCCGCCGACACCTGGGTGCGCACACGCGCTGTGCCATGCGGAACGACCGGGTAAAAAAAGCCGATGACATAAACGCCTTTCTCA
>DASTZJ010000067.1:0-24587 GCA_035764345.1 Candidatus Udaeobacter sp. | reverse complement strand
GGGTGTCGGATACGCCACGCCCAATGACACGAGCTTGTCGAAACAACTCGAGGCAGCTGCCATCCTGGAAAAGCTATGGAAACAAAACGCAAACCATCCAGGCGTCGTTCATTACCTGATCCATTGCTACGACTATCCTGCCCTCGCCCAGCGCGGTCTGGCCGCCGCGCAGAGCTATGCTTCCATCGCGCCGTGGGTACCTCACGCGTTGCACATGCCATCGCACATCTTCACGCGCTTAGGTATGTGGGATGAATCCATCGCCGCGAATCGAGCTTCGGCCGATGCTTCGCGCGCTTACGCGGCTATGCGCCATCGTGATGCCACCGAAGCCGAAGAGTTACACGCGCTCGATTACATGGCGTACTCTTATTTACAGGAAGCCCAGGACAGTGAGGCGAAAAAGATTGTCGATCTTGCTGCCAAGGTGCGGAAGACAAATCCGGAGCTGGAATTCAGCGCCGCTTACGCACTGGCTGCCATTCCAACACGTTACGCGTTCGAGCGGAATGATTGGTCGGCGGCGGCAGCATTGACTGTTCCGAATCTTCCGCACTGGTCCTCATTCCCATTCATGGAGGCTCTGATCGAATATGGTCACGCGCTCGGACGCGCGCATACGGGCAATCTCGACGGTGCACGGAAAGCAATCGCGCGCATGCAGCAACTGCGCGACGCAACAAAGGATCCCAAGTTCGACTATTTCAAAAACCATCTTGAACTGCAGATGCAAGCGGCTTTGGCTTGGGTAGCAGCAGCCGAGGGCAAAAAGAAGGAAGCGATCGAGACACTGGGCCGCGTCGCCGACGCGGAAGACATTCTGGGCAAGCATCCGGTATCGCCGGGTGTGTTTGTTCCGATTCGCGAACAACTCGGCAGCCTGTTGCTCGAAGTCGGCCAATCGAAGGAAGCGCAACGTGAATTCGAGGCTGCGCTCAAGATCTATCCAGGACGGTTCAGAGGTTTATATGGAGCGGCGCGGGCAGCCGAGCAATCGGGTGATAAGGAGAATGCAAGCCGCTATTACGCGAAGTTGGCCGCACAAACGGCAAAGTCTAGCGGCTCGCGAGATGAATTGAATCACGTCCGCGAATTTCGTGCCGCCCAGGCCAAAGCAACGGCTCCGACTGCTGTCAGCGCTCGCGAGTAGCAAACCGGCCTGCGCGTGGTTTGCGTTTTTCTTATGGAATCCAAAGCGGCGCAGCGGCTCCGCACTCCAAGACGCAAGCGCGGATGTGCGCTGGGAAATTGCGGCCACGTTGTGGAGTGCGGCGGTGTTCCGCCGCTTTGACGGGCGCTTGGGATTTGACGTAGAAGACTTCGCATCAGGTTATGTCGCCGTTCGCTGTCATTGCCCTGGCTCTGATTCTTGCACGCGTCTTCACCGAACTGTGGCTGAGCCGACTGAACCAGAATCACGTAAGCGAACGCAGGAACGAAGTGCCGCGCGAGTTTCGTGGAGTCATGGACGGCGCGACGTATCGCCGCTCGGTCGATTACACACTCGCCAGGAGCCGATTCGGAGATATCGCCGGCGTGTTCGATGCGGTGATACTTATGGCAGTGCTTTTCAGCGGCGTGCTGTCATGGGCGTTTGGGAGATTCAGCGCGAGTTTCGGCAGTTCGGTCTGGGCAATGGCTGGTTTTCTTTTTCTTACAGGGATTGTGTTGAGCATCCCAGCCTTGCCATTCGCATGGTACGCGCAATTCAAAATCGAAGAGCGATTCGGTTTCAACACCACCAGCATGAAGACGTGGGTCCTCGATCGTGTGAAAGGATTTCTGCTCGCGGTGCTGCTCGGCTATCCGTTGCTTGTGCTGGTATTGAAACTGATCGAGTGGACTGGCGCAAACTGGTGGCTTTGGGCCGCAGCGGTTGTTATGGCGTTTCAATTGCTTCTGCTGTTCGTCGCGCCGGCGCTTATCATGCCGCTTTTCAACAAGTTCACACCGCTGCCAGAAGGAGCATTGCACGAGCGGCTGTTTGCACTGGCGCAGCGCACCCATTTTCCCACGCGAAGCATCGAGGTAATGGATGGCAGCAAACGATCGCGTCACTCCAACGCCTTCTTCACCGGGTTTGGACGATTTCGAAAAATCGTTCTGTTCGACACACTCATCGATCAGCTCACCGAACTGGAACTGGAATCGGTCCTCGCGCATGAAATTGGCCATTACAAAAAGCGCCACATAATTAAGATGCTCAGCGTTTCCATCGCGGGTGTGTTTGTGGCTTTCGCCGCGATCGCCTGGCTGGCGCGTCAACAATGGTTTTATCGCGCATTCGGTTTTGCGTATCAGGGAGGCTTTGCTGCCACCAATGTCGTTCCCGCGATATTGCTGTTCGCGCTGCTGGCGGGGACGATAACTTTCTGGTTTTCGCCGTTGCTTCACTTCTGGTCGCGCCGTTTCGAATACCAGGCGGATACATTCGCGCGTGTGACAATGGAAGAGGCACAATCACTCATTCAAGCGTTGCGCAAATTGAGCGAAAAAAACCTGAGCAATCTCACGCCGCACCCGCTCTACAGTGCCTTCTATTACTCGCATCCGACCCTGCTCGAACGGGAACGCGCGCTGCGAATGGCATCGTAGCGTAGACTTCATGTCTGATTAGCGCCAAAGGCGCTGCGTCATGCGAGCCCAAGGCATCGCCCTAGGAAGTCAAATCGTCGTTAACGCAAACGCTCAAAGCGCGTTTCAATAAACGGCGTGCCGGAAATGAACCGCGCTTTCAGCGCTAATTAATTGGGCCGCGATACGTTCCTGGGACCCTGCCCAGGCTAAGAGTGAATGCGCTGCGCCTTTGGCGCTGAGCAACATCGGCGCTTGACACAAGCGCCGCCACAACGTGCGCTCTTGTAACATGTCGAAAGTCATCGTTGTTGGTGCAGGAGTTAACGGGGTCGCTGCCGCCATCGAATTAAAGAAACGTGCCTACGGAGTGATTTTGGTCGATCCGGGACCGTTACCGCATCCGCTCGGGGCATCCACCGACATCAGCAAAGCCGTTCGCGCGGCTTATGGAGCGGACGAAGACTACACAGAGCTTGCAGAACGCTCGATTAAACTCTGGCGTAAATGGAACGAAGAATTCGGCATCGAGTTGTATCATGAGGTCGGGGTGATGTTCGTACGCCGTCGAGAGATGAAGCCCGGCGATTTTGAGTACGAAAGTTTCAGAACGTTACAACAGCGTGGCCACAAAATTGAGCGAATGAATTCAGCACAACTGTGGAAGCGATTTCCAGCCTGGAATCCGGAATTGTTCCGAGATGGTCTTCTTGAGGTTGAAGCAGGCTATGCAGAAAGCGGCCGTGCGGTCGCGACCTTAGTTCAACGCGCAGTGTCCATCGGCGTCGAGCTACGCAGCGGCAGCCGTTTCGCCGATTTGGATGAGCGCGATGACCGCATTGAAGGAATTGTCCTGGACAACGGAGAGCGCATCACGGGGAATGCGGTGGTGATGGCGGCCGGTGCGTGGACTCCATATGTGTTGCCTTTCACGAAAAGGTTCTTTCGCGCCAGCGGCCAACCGGTGTTTCATCTGAAACCTCGGCAACCTGAGCTGTTCGCGCCTGCACAGTTCCCTGTCTTTGGCGCAGACATTACGACGACCGGCTATTATGGATTTCCGCTCAACCATGAGGGCATTGTGAAGATCGCAAACCACGGTCCAGGACGTGAGATGTCGCCCGAATCGCCCCAACGCATCGTCACTTCCGAGGAAGAAGAGAATCTGCGCAAGTTTTTATCATGGGCGTTTCCCGCGCTGGCCGATGCACCAATTGTTTATACGCGCGTGTGCATGTACTGCGAAACGCATGATGGAAATTTTTGGATCGCGCCCGATCCGGAGCGCGAAGGACTGGTGATCACTGCCGGCGATTGCGGGCATGGATTCAAATTTGCGCCCGTCCTCGGCGAAATCATCGCCGATGCCGTCGAGGAAAAATTCAATCCAATTCTGGAAAAGTTTCGTTGGCGACCTGAAGTGCGTACGGGAAGCGGAACAGATGTTGCACGTTTCCGGAGCGAGCCTGAATCGACGACGTGATGTTTGGAAACGGATAGAAATTCTGAATAAAGACGCGCCTATCGACCGGCAACTATGCGGCGATACAACGCTTCATACCGAGGGACAACGCGATCTGCTGAGAACCTTTCAAGCACGCGAGCGCGACTGCGTTCACCTAGTTCGCGGGCCAAATTCGGAGATTCAACCAACGCGTCTAACGCAGCAGCAGCCGCGGTTACATCACCGAAAGGATATAGGGGACAAGAATCGCCCATAACTTCGGGAATACCGCCGACGCGAAAGGCGACGACCGGTTTACCATAAAATACCGTCTCAAGGATGCCCAGACCGAAACTTTCGTATTCGGAGGTGTAGAGTCCCGCATCCGCGGCCTCCAAATACTCTTCTACCACAGCCATGTTTTGGCGAACAATAACGCTATCGCGGAGTCCCAATTCATCGACCAGTGGTTCGTATGGATCAAAAGGGCCGCCCGCTAAAATGAATAATCGAA
Organism: Candidatus Udaeobacter sp.; assembly: GCA_035764345.1. Classification (GTDB taxonomy): domain Bacteria; phylum Verrucomicrobiota; class Verrucomicrobiia; order Chthoniobacterales; family UBA10450; genus Udaeobacter. The sequence continues at coordinate 20,055 of DASTZJ010000067.1, read as the reverse complement.
GACGTGCCCGGTTTTTCGACAAAGCAATCGTGCGCAATAAAAGGTCTATGCGTTTGACCGGTCGCAAATTCGACATGTGTAACACGAGAAATTTGTCGGCTACGCCGCAATCGCGTCGAACTTCCTCACGACTTCTCTTCGGTTTATTGGGAGTGAAGAAATTCGGAATCACTTCAATCGGTCGTTTTAAATGAAAGATTTCCTGGGTTTGATTCCGAAGATTTTCTGACACTGCTGTCACCGCATCGGAATGCACAAGGGCATGCTCGATGGCGGTTCGGTAATCGGGATCCTGCCCCAGCAGAGTGGTATCGCTTCCGTGCAAGGTTGTGACGATGCGCGGAGCTGACTGTCCTACAATCTGCGAGGCTAAACACGCGGCCAGTGCGTGCGGCACCGCGTAATGAACATGAAAAAGATCGAGTTGCTGGGAACGCGCCACTTCCGCCATTTTCACTGCGAGCGGTAGAGTGTAGTCGGGACAGGGAAACAAAGCGTTGTCCGCAAATTCGACTCGATGGAAATGAAGACCCTCCTGCGGCAGTTCTAGCCGAACGGGCTGAGCATAACTGAACAAGTAAACTTCATGACCGCGGCGCGCCAGTTCTGACCCGAGGGCTGTCGCCAAAATCCCACTGCCGCCAATCAACGGAAAACATGCAATCCCAATTTTGAGCGGCCCCGATTCCATTACAGCTCCGTATAAGCTTTGTTGAAGTCAGAAATCTCGTCGCGCTTGATGAATTTCACCTTGGGAGCATCCGCCTTGTTGATGTAATGCTGCTCGCTCGCACCGGCGACGTAATGCGTGCATCGAATTACTGATTGCATCCAACGGAAACGCGTATCGCGGGTCGGGCTGATCTGCTTCGGACCGAATTCTTCTCCGGGAATCTCTAGAAATCGATCGCCTCCTTTGTGTAGCAGCAATTTCCCGTCGTGGTAACGTGCGCGAACGATCTCTCCTTCATAACGCTGATCGACGAAATAATCTGAGACCGTCATAGCACGCGCTCTGAATTCGGGTGCACTGGACCGCTCCACCCGCACACCCTCCAGCAACCCCATCCGGGTGTACATCTCGAGACAGAAGTCGGCGACATTCGAACATTTGGTTTCCTTGAAATGTGCTACCAGAGGCCGCCCTACGTAACTTGGAAGTTGGCGCGCAGTTTTCTCCTGCCATTCCGGGAGAACCCGTTTGGCGTAGAGAGGAGAAAACTGCTTTTGGATCCGATTCTCGAACTGAAAGTTTAGGGCCATTTCCTGGTTGCTGGTTTGGTCTCGCAAAATCGTGGTCGTCTCGCGCGGGTCATGATCGCTGTCGTGAAAGAAAAAGACGATTTCACCGCCAATTTCCTTTTGGAGACGACGAGCCGTCAGAATCTTAGCGAACAAAAATCGCTTGGGAAAAAATCCACACGGTTGCTGGCCGAAACAAATTATCGGGTGATCCATCCCTCAGAACGAGCTTCATACCCCAACGGGAGCTTCCGTGCCGCGAAAGACGGTTTGCTGCAGAACTGGCGCCACGATCAGCACGGCCGCGCACCCAATAAAATTGTACCAGAGGTAACCGATATTCGTCGTAGCGAACAGGATGAAGACAAGCGCTTGGGCAAAAAGCGCCGCGAAAAACACCGCAGATCCGGTAACTCGTCGAATAAAGAAAGCCGCCAAAAAAAGACCCAGAATGCTACCATAAAACACCGACCCCAGGATGTTGCCGGCTTCGATTAAATTTTCGACCAAACTGGCAAACGACGCGACTCCGATTGCAATCAAACCCCACGCCGTTGTCAGTGCTTTCGCCGCGACGACATAATGATGGTCGCTCGCGTTTGTACGAATCAACGGCCGATAAAAATCGATGGCTGTGGTAGAACCGAGAGCATTCAGAGTTGCTGCCGTCGCCGACATGGTCGCGCACAAGATCACTGCGATGAGTAATCCGACAAGCCCGTGCGGCATTTGTTGAAGAATAAAAGTAATGAACACGTAATCGGAGTCCTTGTTTTTTGGATCGACGCCCGCTTGCTCGAGAACTCCCTTGGTGCGATCGCGCAACTCGCGCGCCTGCGCGTCGAGCTCGCGCAGCCTGGTCATGGCCGCATCACGCTCGTTCGACGGACGCTGCGGCGATGCGCTGGAAACAACGCGAATTAGAGCACGTTTTTGCACGAAGACGTTATCGAATTGTGTCTGCAACGCCGCTAACTGCGGTGCATAGCCGCTCTCCACCGCACGCTGGTACGCCGGCTGATTGAAGTAAACAGGCGGTTTTTCGAATTGATAAAACATGAAAACAATCGCGCCTAGTGCCAGAATGAAAAATTGCATCGGTACCTTCACCACGGCATTGAACAGCAATCCGAGACGACTCTCTTTGAGCGAGCCCCCCGCAAGATATCGTTGCACCTGCGATTGATCCGCTCCGAAATAGGAAAGTGCGAGAAAAAAGCCGCCAATCAGGCCCGACCAGAATGTATAGCGCTTGTGCGGATCGACGGAAAAATCGACCGCCTCCAGTTTGCCCATTTTGCCCGCGACCGATAGCGCGCTTTCAAACGAGAGATCGGGCGATAGCCGGTAAACCGCGACCGCAAATGCAATCGCCATGCCGAGCAAAATCACGATCATCTGGTAGCGTTGGGTGATGCTTACAATTTTGGTTCCGCCCGCGACCGTGTAGATGATAACCAATCCACCCGCGAGCCAAATGGTCAGGTTCAAGCGCCACCCGAGCGAGGCGGAGAGAATAATGGCCGGTGCGTAGATCGTGATTCCAGCAGCGATGCCTCGCTGCACAAGAAACAGGAAGGCGCCGAGTAGCTGCGTCTTCCGATCGAACCGCTCGCCGAGGTACTGATAGGCCGTGTAAACTTTCAGCCGCTGATAGATCGGAACGAAGACTGCGCACACAACGATAAGCGCGAGCGGCTGTCCAAAATAATTCTGGATAAACCCTATGCCGCTCTCATAGGCCTGGCCCGGCATGGAAAGAAACGTGATCGGTCCTGCCTGCGTCGCGAGCATGGAGAGTCCAATTGTGGCCCACCGAATACTCGCATCGCCCCGGAGATACTGACCTAAAGAAGCGCTTCCGCGGGTTCGCCAGAGACCATAAAGCGGGATCGCCAGAATCGTGGCGATGAGAACGAGATAGTCCAGCCGGTTCACGAAAACCGGACGGTGAAAAGGTAGAGAAGCACTACCTCCACTGCAAAAAGAGAAAGCGCCAGACCATACGCTTTGCGCCAGGAACGCGCATCTGGCTTAGTATCGCCCATTTTCATTTTCCCAATGACAACATGTTCGAGACTAACCGATAAGCTCCCGGGATGCCGGCAGGTAACTGTCGAAACCACGAATAACTCGTGTAGATAAAGAAACCTTTGCCTAATTTTGCAACCAGCAAACCACCATCGAGTGGCTTTTCCTTTGGATCGTTGCACGACAAGATCGGTGTCCAGGCGGGATCCCATTTCTTAGGAAAGTAAAGTCCGCGTTCCTGCACCCATCCCTCGAAATCTTTCGACGTGATCTTGTTTGGCGCAGTCATAAGCGGATGATTGGGCGCCAGAATACGCACCTCCGCGTTTTCGTCGGTGACGCGGTCGCGTGAAATTTCCAATGGATACGGCCCCAGTTGCTCGGTCTTAAGCTCTGCCAGGGTGTTGTACTGCGCGATCGCAACTCCGCCAGCTTGTACATAGGCAAATAGTTCCGGCAACCAGTTGGCAATTCGCTCCTGCGTGTTGAAGGCCCGGATCCCTAGCACAACGGCAGAGAACTGCGCGAGGTTCTTCGCCGTGATATCCGGTTCGCTCAACATCTTCACTGAGTAACCGATTTGTTGCAGGCTTTCCGGAATATCATCGCCGGCACCGGGAATGTAGCCGATGCGATCGCCTTTCTTGCGGATATCAGCCCGAATAAGTTTTACTTCCGCCGGTGGCATCAGCGTTTGGACGCCGATGTGCGGATAGGAAATCCGCACGCGCTCGAAGGAATAGTCGCGGCCGTCAATCGAAACGATGGCTCGCAACGTCCCTTCGCTATTCTGGTCCGGTGGTTTGACGGTAAACGTGGCCGCGGTCTCGACGTCGGCTCCATTTAAATCTATGGGCACAGACGCCGGTTCGACTTCCCACCCCTGGGGCACAGCTAGTTTAAGGTCTCCCTTCACTGGGCCGGTGGCCGCGGTGACACGTACTGAAACAGGTTTTGGTTGATTTGTCGGGAATACCAACACGTTGTCCGCGATTTTCGCGAAAACAGGCGGCGCGATGACCAACGGTCGTCGCAGTTCGCCCGCCACCGGGTCGACCGTGCGATACTTCGTGTCCACGATATAGTGGAGTTCCTGTCCATTTACTTGCAGGATTATCTCGACTGGGAGTTCCGGGGGATTTTCGGGCAAGCCGACCAGTGTTTGATCATCCACAGCGAAGGCGCCGAGCGTTCCAGGTTTACGAAGCCAGTAGGGCTGCGAATAAGGAGTATTCTCCGGGATCTTGCACGACACATCCTTCGCGACGAGCTCGTTGGATGGAAGCGCCGCATCGATCTTCATCGAGTCGCCGGACGGCGGAAATCGTACCTCCTGTAGTGTGATTGGAATATCGTAGCGGTTAATTGCCTCTAACTTTATCTTCTCCGTTTGTCCTGGCGTGACGGTCTCGTTGCTTGTTGATGCTTCCACATGCAAACCGAGACAAGCGGCGATAATTTCGTCCAATTCGGCTTTCTTCTCCGGGACCCAGGAGTCATCCTTAATTCCACTCATCGCCTGCCGTAGCTTCAATAACTCAGGCACGGACGCGGCTGGATCGGTTGGATGAAACTGTGAAATGATCTGACCAATTTCTGTAGCGACCGATTCCGAATTCGGGACTCGCGACCAGCTCGTATTGATGCCTTCGAAAAGCGAGCTCGTCATGGGCTGACCTTCCAATAGTTTGAAATATTCTTTTCGCGCTCCGCGCCGGGGCGGGCTGCCCACGCCCTGACTCTTGTGCATGCTTAGACTTGCGGCCGCAATTTCCGTATACGCTTTCCCAAGAAGCGGATTGTAACCGCCCGCTTCCAAAACAGTCAGACCTGTCGGATCGAAAGGAAGATTGCGGTTCGAAAAGAAAAATGGCGACGTGTTCCAAACCAGCCGCGTCGGGCGCCAGGGTTTTACAAAAGCCAGTTGCTCTGGGAAACGATTTGGGTCACCAGAGGCCGCGAATGCTTCACGCGCCAGAATGGCCGATGCCGTGTGATGGCCATGCGTCAGTTGATCCTCCGGACTGAAGCGCGTCACCATTACATCCGGTCGGAACTTCCGGACCACCCAGACCACATCGGCTAGAATTTTGTCGTGATTCCAGATGCGCATGCTCTCGTCGGCTGTCTTGGAAAACCCGAAATCGATTGCTCGTGAGAAGAATTGTTTGCCGTGATCGATGCGCCGCGCTGCCAGCAATTCTTCCGTTCGAATAACGCCGAGGCGCTCGCGCAGTTCCGGTCCGATCAAATTCTGACCGCCATCCCCGCGTGTAATTGAAAGGTAAGCGCTGTCATAAAGTGAGCCGTTCGCCCAGAGGGCCATGAGATTCGTGTTCTCATCATCAGGGTGAGCCGCAATGTAAAGGACCCGGCCAAGCACGTTGAGCTTCTGTAGTGCGAGCTGAATCTCGCCACCATTCATCTGCGCAGGAGATAACAACGGCGGCGCATCGGCCGAATTGGCCGGGCACCGGACGGCGATCATCGCAATCCAAACAGCTGCTCGCCAACAGCGCGAAATGCTCTGGTGCGTTACGTGCAACGTCGGACTCCCGATTGTGAATGTCCTATCGAGCGCTATCCTCCCGGGTCCGGGGACAGCATGCGCCAACGCGCTACTTGTTGATATCCTGCTTCGCCTCCAGGCGATCGATCAGAGCTTTGATGCTCTGTTTCTGCGCATCCGTAGGAGCGGCAGCTTGCGCCTGCTTGGCCTCGTTGGCCGCGCCGGCGAAATCACCTGCTGCAGACTTGATGCGCGCTCGCGCCAGATCTCCGTAGACTCCTTGCGGAAACCGTTTCGCCGCCTGTTGGAAGATCTCCATCGCTTCGACACCCTGCTTCTGACTCTGTAAACGTCGACCATACGAATAGAGCTGTACCGGAGTGGCAATTTCGACTGCACGGTTCCAAGCGGTTTTCGCCTCATCCGGGCGATTCAGGGCTTTGAGGATATCGGCTTTGGTACTAAGGTTATCGAACCTTTCCTCATTCTGAATTGAGGCATCGGCCCAGCGCAACGCTTCATCGAGATTAATCTTTCTGGTTAAACAAAATTGCGCCCCCTCGTCCAAAGCTTGCCAGGTAAACTGGCCGCGTCCCTTTAGCTGCGCCCGGATGTTCTGCAGCGTCTGATCCGCGTCCTTAATCGAGACAGTAAAGGGGACACCCAATTTCTCCCATTTTAGCGTCAGGGCTGTCGAATCCGGTTTCAAATCTTCGAAATCAAATTCGAGCGCCTCTTTCGGCTCAGCAAGCGGCTTCGGTTTCACAGTCACGCGCAAAGCATCCTCGTCCTGCTTATAGCTGTAGCTTCCCCACCCCGTGTTGGTTTTTGAAAAAATCACCGTCCACGAATCCGGGTTCGGGATCATGTGCAGACCATAAGTTCCTTTGGCTAGCGGTTGCCCCTCTACCCAAACCGGATCGCTAAATTCAATCGTCGTGTTTTCATTAGCACCCGCGCGCCAGACTTTGTCGTAGGGGACGAGGCCTCCCCAAATTTTTCGTCCGTTCACCAACGGCCGATGATAATTGACGGTAATATCCGTCAGGGCGATGCGCTGTTTGACCTTGGCAGCCTGACTTACATCAGGCAGGTTTAAATCGTTTTGTGCGGAAACGGTCCCGCCAAGTGCGAGAATGGCGAGGCAAAAAGCAAATGGCGTAAGCGTGAGTGTTTTCATAATTTAAGCGATTACCCTTCTCAGATTTTCGGCACTCCGCTACCAGATAATTACAAGATTTTTCTTTGGCAGATTATTCGCCAATGCCGCTTGGTATACTAGGCAACGAGCGTGTTTAAGAGTAACCTGCGACTCCGAGAGAGGTGTTCGCTTCGCTCAGGATGATATCCGCTCTTTTGACGCTGGTTCTTTTTTTGGCTGGCGCTTCACCAGCGTGATTTGTTTGATGCGCGCTGAATCGGAGGGGCTCCAAGTCGCTACATCGGGATCGTCTTTGAAAGCATTATGGACGAGGCGGCGTTCGTAGGAATTCATCGGCTCGAGCTGAAGCGAACGGCCGGTAATGCGCACGCGTTCGGCCAATTCCCGAACCCTTTGCACGATGCGGTCTTCGCGCATGGAGCGGTAATGCTCACAATCCACAATTACTTTTTCAGCATCCTTGTCCCTTGATTGCAACAGTCGGTTGAGCAAAAACTGGATGGCCTCCAGTGTCTCGCCGTTGCGCCCAATCAGGCGACCACTTTCCTCGGTATAAATCTGCAGTGTCGGGTTGCCACCCTCGTTGCTGGTCTCCTCGATTTGCACAACGAAACCGAGATAACCCAGCATGGTATCGAGCAGATCCTTTGGCGTCATCATCGTTTCCGTTTTCCGGCGGGCACAACTTTTTCCAGCGTCGGCATGGGTTGTCGTTTGTTCTGATAAAATTGTAAGATGCTGAAAAGATTCTGTGCGGTGTAATACAATGCCAGAGCTGCAGCAAAATTGTAGCAGATAAATAAAAAGATCAGCGGCGTGAACATCATGACCCGGCGCTGAGTGGGATCACCCGTCTTTGGCGTCATCGCCATGAGCCAAATCTGCGTCGCAGCCATGCAAAGAGGGATGATATTGACCGGCCACCCGAGGATCGGCAGGTGCGCTATCGTGTCCGGCTGGGAAAGATCTCTTACCCAAAGAAATTTTGCGTTTCGCAATTCCACCGCCTGACCCAGCATCTTGAAGAGACCGAAAAAGATCGGGATTTGAATCATCATAGGCAAACAGCCACCTACTGGGTTGATGCCGTACTGTTTGTAAAGCTTCATCAACTCCTGGTTCATCCGCGTCGGATCGTCTTTGTACTTGTCTTTCAACTCCTGCATTTTTGGCGAGAGCGCAGCCATCTGGCGCATGGAGCGGTTCGCCCGGTTTTGGATCGGCCAGAGCGTGAGCTTGATAATCGTGGTGAGAGCCAGAATGGCGAGGCCATAGTCGTGCAGCCAGCTGTGGAGCAGGTTCATGAAGTTGAGCAAAAACTGGCAGACGATCTTGAACATCCCGAAGTCCATAACCTCGGCTTCATTGTGCGGAAGTTGGGCGAGGCGATGATAAAGTTTCGGACCGGCATAGATTTCAAAACGCGCGCTGTACGTTTGCCCGGGCTGCAATTGAAATCCCGGCATGCCAAGCGCGCCCTCGATAGCTGGCAGTTTTTGGTCCGGCGAATATTCGACATCAAAACGGCGTCCCCAGATGCCAGTGGCCTTGGCGGTGAGCGGCGCCAGCAGCGTGGTGAAAAATTGATTGCTCACGGCAACCCATTCCGCGCCGGCGATATTCTCCTCGTAATAAGGTCGCGCAGCGCGTTGGCCCAGCCCAAGAAATCCGCCGCTGCTGCCAAACCAACCAACGTCGATTCCTTTTGCCCTTCCATCGATGCACCAGACGAGCCGCGTGTAGGAAGGATAATCCTTGGGATGAACAGGCGCTGCCGACCCTAGTGCCACAAAGTAACCGGCGCTTTGATACGGATTGGTCCCCCGGTTCTCAAGATCGACATCCATTTCGATCACGTAGTTGTCTTTGTTTTCCGAGGATTTTTCGAAAAAGAATTTCTTCCGGATGGCGACTTGCTCGGCAGTCGTGCGCTCAAATTGCACAAATGAATTGGACTCAGTCGATGCGGTAAACTCAGGAAGCGTTGGCGCTGATGGTTGTTCAATGATTGCGCCGATTGGCGCGCTCAGCGCCGAATTCAACACAACGCGTTGTCCTTTCTCAGCCATCTGCTTAAGGAGGATCGCTTCCTTGATTCCGCCTCCGCGATTCGTTAAACGCAGCTCGATATCTGAATTTCGCAACGTTTCTATCTTCTCGGCAAAATTAGGAACCGGCTCGGCGCTCTTCGGCGTGGCTTCTGGGACGACTGGCGGCGGAGAAGGTTGAAAAATTTTCGCGGTTGCAGTCGGCGAAGCTTGTCCAGGCGCGACGCTGACCGGCGCGGGTCTCGGCGGCATCTGTTTTGCCACGTAAATTTGCCACAATACGAGTCCGATTACACAAAGGGCAACGACAATCCACGCAGTTCGATCCATAAATCGTAGGTCGTGTTCGAGCGGCTACTCAGCAGAGCCGGGCCCAATCGTCAAACCCGATTCTTGATGCGCCATGGCCGTCGCGATAGGCAAGCTGGGGGATAAATTTTTGCCACTTGGGACCGGGTCATACCCATGTCCGCCCCACGGTTGGCATCGCGCGAGGCGTTTTAATCCCAGCCAGCTTCCGTGGCAAACACCGTGTGTCTCAACTGCTTCCAAAAAATATGCCGAGCAGGTCGGCGTAAATCGGCAGCCGGAATCAGGTCCGCACAACAAACAGAGGAGCGGCGACAGCGTGCATTGATAAACGCGAATTATAGAACGAAGCAACCAGAGCATCAGAGCAGGATAGAAGCGCGTCTCGCGAGACGCAACCATTCATGTTCCAAGGCGCGATAGCTCGCGTTCGTAGCGTCGCGTTTTGCAATAAGCACGATCCAAAAGTCTTGTCGCAAGTCATGCTGGTGCTGGCGCACAATCTCCCGCAAACGGCGCCGGACACGATTGCGAACTGCCGCGCTTCCGAGGCGGCGAGAAGTAATGAAGCCGATACGACAAAGCCCGGAATTTTCGACTGCCGTCGCGCTGAGCGTTAGCAGCTTGCCGCGCCGTACCAGGCCGTCTCGTTTTACGCGCTCGTATTCGGACGCGCGCTTCAAGCGGCGCTGCTTTGGAAATGAAAGCGAACTCGCCCGCTTCATATCGGTTGTCGATTCGCTACCATAGCCCGAAAAAGTTGGAGGGCGGAGCTCTGCGACGCCAATCGTGGGCTCGCGGAGCTCGCCCCTCCAATGAGGGAGGCGGCATCCGTACAGCAAAAGTCTTCTCCCAGAGGCTCAGGAGAAGACTTCGCAAAGAAGAGAAGAGCCGACGAATTTAGGGAGAAGGCGAGGTCTCAGGCTCAGGGGGAGACTCTGTTGTTCCGGCAGGAGACTCTGGTGTCGTAGCGGGAGATTCCGTAGTCGACGCCGGACTGGTTGCTTCAGTTGTTGTGGGTGGGCTCGTGGCTGCTGGACTTGCCGCGGGTTCGGTTGTCTCGGTCTTTTGCTCGCACGCCGCAAGGAGCGCGGCACTGGCCAGAATGCAGATGTATTTTTTCATAGTGTTAATTGGAAGAGGCATATTGCTTTAACAGATTAATCGGAGCAAGGCAGTTTTTGACCGCATTCGATTTCTCTCTTTCGCAGCAAATGCTTGATCAGCGCCGATTAAAGCGGGGCTTCGTATTTGAGGCCATGCGCCTCCGCCACCGCCTTACAAGTGAGCCGTCCATCGCGAGTGTTAATGCCACCAATGAGCGCCGGTTGTTTTTTACATGCACCATCGAGGCCGAGATCGGCGAGCAATTCTACGTAACGAAACGTGACGTTTGTAAGCGCTTGGGTGGCCGTGCGCGCGTAGGCAGCGGGCATGTTCGCCACGCAATAATGCGTAACACCTTCCTCGACGTAAACTGGATCAAGGTGAGTGGTGGGCCGGGATGTTTCCGCGCAACCGCCTTGATCGATGGAAATATCCACGAGCACACTGCCCGGCTTCATTTTTCGCAGCATCTGGCGCGTGATTAACTTCGGCGCTTTCGCACCGGGCAAAAGCACCGCGCCTATCAGCAAATCGCAATCGGGCATCAGATCATGCAAGTTCGCTTCGTTCGAATAAAGGGTGTTTGCGCTCACGATTGAGAGATCGAGATAGCGCAAACGTTCAAGATCCACATCGAGTATTGTTACGTCTGCGCCAAGACCAGCAGCCATTCGCGCGGCATTGACACCCGAGGTGCCTCCGCCCACAACAATGACGCGTCCGGGCAAGACTCCCGGCACTCCGCCCAGCAAAACTCCGCTGCCGCCATTGTATTTGGCGAGAAAATTGGCGCCCATCACCACCGACATGCGACCAGCGATTTCGCTCATCGGTTCCAACAACGGCAAACGATGATCCACCTGAATCGTCTCGTACGCCACGGCGGTCACGCCCGATTTTAGCAGCGCCTCAGTAAGAGATTTACTCGCAGCCAGATGCAGATAGGTGAAAAGGATTTGACCTTTATGCAACAGAGGAAACTCCGCTTCGAGTGGTTCCTTGACTTTCACGACCATGTCAGCCCGCGCGAAAACTTCTTTCGCTTGATCAACAATCTCAGCGCCAGCTTTGACGTACTCTTCGTCCGGGTAACCCGAGCCAATACCGGCGTTCTTTTGTACCACGACTGAATGACCTCGTCGCGTGAGTTGACTCGCAGCCGAAGGCAGCAGCGCGACGCGTTTTTCCTGCTCTTTAATTTCTTTCGGGACACCAATGATCATACGGAAAGTGAGAAGTGATTAGGGAGATGTGAGATGTGGAATCAAGCTAAATCACTTCTCATGTCTCACCTTTTAGGTCTCACATCAATTCAACGACGGATCGTCTGGCGCCGCAGCCAGCATTTTATACCACGGTCCGAGGCCGCGCATGATGTCGAACCACAGGTTCGGAAGGCGATCAAGTTTAAGCGCTGAGGGATTGGCTTTTTGACGGAGCCAGGCTTTCTGCTTCATCTCGCTCTCAAGCTGTCCTGCTCCCCAGCCCGCATAGCCTACGAACGCGCAAACTGTTATTATTTTTTTCTTGTCAGCTGCATCGTTTGTTTCCTCCACACCGACATTGTGATTGAGCTTGAGACCGCTGCTTTGATGCCACTCAAACGCAGCAAACATCAGTTGATTTTTCCCAACCGGTCCGCCCAGAAAAACAGGCACCTCAGCAAGGCCTGCTGGCGGTGCCTCGGTCACCAGATCCGCTACCTGTCTGTCGAGCGGCCGATTGATAATCACACCGAGAGCACCCTCGCCTGGATCATGCTCGGAAATGAAAAGCACAGTGCGTCGGAAATTGGGATCGAGCATACTGGGATGAGCAACCAGTAATGAGCCAGCAAGACTGCACGAGGATGGCTCATCATCAAAATTACGCACGTAAAAACTAGAGACTGCGACACGCGCTTCCGCAAGCACGGCTCGGTAACAATGCCGCATCGCGGCGACGCAAGACGCGCCCTCGAAAGATGATGAAGCTCAAATGGAAAGAAGAATATGCTTCGCCTCTCTTCGGATTTCGTCATTCAATTTTTCTTCGTTGTTCGACATTCGCGCTTCGCCATTAATTTCAATCCTCATTTTGCTGCGACCCGTTCCCCGCGAATTTTTTCAGATAAAATTTGTTGCGATCTGGTGGAAGCTCGTTTAGTAGCCTCGAAGTTTTTCACGATTGTTCTGGGGGGAACAGCCGCCCTTCACGCCTATCGGGTGTGGGGGGCGGTAATTTTTTGGAGGAAAAAACGTCCAAGGGTCAACGCCGAACGCTCAATCCTGAAACGAAGAATGGGCGAGTCGGCGAGTCAGCGAAGTCGCCGTTTCACTGTTTCGTTCTTGTTCTTGCTCTTGCTCGGTGAATGCTCGAACAAGAGAAAACGTCCAAACGCTCAATGTCGACATCAGTGAATTCGGGCCGAATTTCGTGGCCGCTTGCTTTCACACTGGTGGCGCTGCTGATCGCCATGGTGGTCGTGATTATTTTTTGGCGCATCGAAACTTGGCCGGCACGGACAGCGCAACAAAGCACCGCGGAGCTCGAGAAACTGGGGAAGGATTTGCGCACCGCTTTTATCGACATCGCGCATTTGCAGCCGCGTATCACGATTAACAACCGTGTTTATATGGAACAGACGACACCCGTGAGCGAGCTGGTTGTTGTGTCACGGCGCATCGAAGTTGAACACGAACTCCTCCATACCTGGGCGGGCAGTTCGAAGCGTGTAAAGTTGCATGGCACGTTCATCGCCAAAGCTGGCTTCGATCTACGGCAGAACCTGTCGATCGACGTTCGCCCGAATGAAATCATCGTCCAGTTGCCGCACGCCCGGATCCTCGGTATCGAGCAGGATCAGGTGGACGTGCTCGCGTTTGAAAATGGATTGTGGAACCGCATTTCAGGACAGGATATGCAAGGCGAATTATCGATTCTACCTGAGCTTGCACGAGAAAGAGCAGCAGAAAGCGACTTGCCAGCCGAAGCCGAGCGAACCTTACAGCAGCAAATCGAGCAACGCGTGCACGCGCCGCAACCAGTGCATTTGATTTTCAAGGGTGGCGACGCAAATGAAGCCAAATGAACGATGAATACCTAATGACGAATGAATATCGAAGCTCGAATGATGAAAGAGAGAAGATGGCTGCCTGCTTTCTTGAGCTTCGTCATTTGGACCGCCTTCGTCATTCGTGCTTCGTGATTTCCACCGCGATCTAAATGCCCTTAAAAAATCGATTCCTCCTCGCTAGTTTGCTTCTCCTGCTCGCGGCGTTGCTGGCAATTTGGTTTACGCCATTTGCCGTTTCGCACGGTGTTCGCTGGTGGATTTGCTGGAGAGCGCGCCAGGAGGGCTTCGTTGTTAACATCGACAAGATCGATGCACCATTCCTGCGTCCTGTTGTGATCACGCAGCTTCGCCTGAGAAACGCGCACGATGGCACGCTCCGCGTTAATCTTACAATCACGGATGCGATGTTCGACTTGAATTTCAAACACATCCTCTTGCACAGACGAGGTCGCGCCATTCGCAACCTATCGATTCGGGAATTGCATGGGGAGTTGCGCCGAAGCAATCCAACCGTGCGAGCCGTAACCCGGCGTGGCTGGGCAACATTGCACCGAATGCTTCCAGAGAATCTGACCGTCACCAACTCGGAGGTGCGGATTGAGAACGGGCCGACGCTTGTTTTGCTGCGAAACGGATTTCTCTCCGCGAATCAGACCGAAGCGGGTCGTTTTAGTGCTGCCGAGGTGATGATTGCGTCACCATGGTTTCATCAAACGTTTTCACAATTGCGCGGTGCAACTCATTGGGAAGGTGATCACCTGACAATCGCCGGGCTCACTTTAACACATGGCCTCGATTTGCAGTCTGCTACGGCAGACTTGTCGCGCCTGGGAAACCAACGCGTGGGATTGCAGTTCGACGCCGACGCGTTCGGCGGAAAAATTCGCGGAAACATTTCGCACGAATGGCGCTCTGAACATTCCAACTGGAAAATTGCCGGCGGGGCTACGGATATTTCGCTCGAGCAAACATCGGAAGCATTCGGATTCGCCGATCGCGTTAGCGGCTTGCTCCACGCTGGTAACTTCACTTTTCGCGGGAATCTTGCCGAGCCGGACAGCGTGACCGCATCGCTCTGGAGCGAACTGACCGGTCTTACCTGGCGCAATCGTACGGCCGAAGCGATCATGCTCGGCGCAGCCCTCTATAACCGGCAGATTCAACTCCAGCAGCTCTATATAAAACAACGAGCAAATCAGTTCACTTTAAGCGGTGAAGCTGCATTTCCCTCAAGTGCATCTGGCTGGCTCAGTCCGGATTTTCGGGGCAACATTTCCGCGTCGATCGATCAACTGGGCGATTTCGCGGCTCTGTTTGGCGCGAACGCCGGCGATTTTGCGGGCAAAATCACGATTGATGGAGCAATGGACACCCGCGACCGCAAATTTGGCGGCCATCTCATGGTAGAGGGCGCCTCGCTCACATTTTTTAAGACTGCTATCGACAACCTGAGTGCGAAATTGAATTTGAAAGCGACCGACCTGCAGATCGAACAATTGGCGATCACGCGCAAGAACGATTCCCTCAGCGGACAGGGCAAAGTCGATCTGTCGCACGAGCATGACTATTCAGGAACGCTCGAAGCCAGATTGAATAACCTGCTCGATTACCTGTCGGTTCCGCGCGGAGGCGCTGAAAAAGCAAACCCAGTCCCGGCTGATGTTCAGGCAACCATCGATACCAGCAAGTGGGATGTACGCGGTGTTATCCATATGCCCAATTCCAACCCGGTGAGTTTCACGGCCAATTTTCCTTTGCGAATCGGGACGGATTGGAACGCTTTTCGGATATCTCCGCTGAATATCACACTCAACTTTCCATCAATCTTTCTCGCGAACGCGCCTCAGCTCTTTCATCCACAAATTCTCCGCGACGGCATTTTGAGCGGAAACATTTCGCTTTCCGAAACATTGCAACATCCCCACCTCGATGGAGACATCCAGCTGGTAAACGGAAAGCTGTCCGACGCAGGAGGCTCTATCAATCTCACCGAAGCAAGCGGCCGCATTGTTTTTGGAGGAAATCACGGGTCGATAGAGTTTCTCAATGTTGCGACCAGGGATTCAGATCTTTCACTTCGTGGAGAGATCGATTTTCAGGATACGAAGAATGTGACGGTCAGGGTAAGTGGAGCGATGCCGATTTTCGATCTGACGCCCCACCAAATTGACTGCATGAATAAAATCGAATTTGCGTCGGTGCCGTTCACTCTCGCGCCCGCTGTAGCAGAGTTGCAGTTCTGCGGTGGGCTCTTTCAATCCAATTGGACCATTGGTTTAAAAGAGCGAACGATCGCCGAATCCTCCGACATTCCAGATCCCAACGGCGTCAGTCGTGAATTTCGATTGTGTTTCTCAGGTGCTGGGCCGGAACGAGCAACATTAGTGCTGGGAGCGCTTGCGCGGCCAGAAGCGCATCCGGCAGCAACGCCTCGCCCAAGAAAACAAGCGAAGGAACGCCAGTAAGGTTGGCGTTTCGCTAGTGCGGGAGTTGAAGGAAAGCGCAAGCGTCGTTACGATTTCTCTGTCACCAGCCAGCGCGAAAGCTTTTCCTCGAGGTCACGTGTGAGATTCACACTAAACTCCGCGCCTGCATCCAGACGCAGCGCGTTGCCGTTCGCGCGATCAAACAGCAATCGAACCGGTCGCCGACCCGGCGAGCTGGCAAGAATCCTGCGCACTTCTCGTAATTCATCCCCCGTTGTAGCCGGAGAGAACTGCAAAAGCACCGCAGATTCCTGATCCAAGTCTGTCGAGCCTTCAGTCGCGCCGTTGGGCTTTCGAGGCGAAAGCGTCTTGACTTCCTGTGCCACAGCGCGAGGAATCTCATCCCGCTTATCCAGCGTTCCTTTTATTTCAACAACGCGTCCCGCCACGAGCGCGGCTGAGACTTTCAGATAAACTTCATTCCACACCACCACCTCGAGCATATCCGTCCGATCTTCGACCCAAACTACCGCGAACGGTTTGCCCTCTTTCCGTGTAAACTTTTTCTCAACCTCCACAATCGCGCCGCCAATCTTGAACGACGCACGATCGTCCAGTTCGCCCAGCGAAGCGATCGATCGATAGTTTTTTACCGCGAAAATATCTGCATATGCGTCGAGCGGATGACCGCTAACATAAAAACCGAGCAGCTCTTTCTCGTGGGAAAGTTTTTCGTGCTCGCTCCACGTAGTGGCCGGCCTTTTTCTTGATCCGGTGGGAGCGCTTGCTTCATCAAAGAGTGAAACTTGGCCAGCGATTCTGTCGCGCTGCGCTGCAGCGGACGCGGTCACGGCGTCATCAATACAGCTAAAAAGTTCGGAACGGTTGCGACCCAGGAAATCAAATGCGCCGGCCTTGATAAGGCTCTCAAGCATCTTGCGGTTGGCAACGCGCGAGTCCAACCGCGTGCAGAAATCCTCCAGTGAAACAAAATCACCTCGCTGTTCGCGTTCGCGAATTGCCGTTTCCATGGCCGTTTCGCCAACGTGTTTGATAGCGGCAAGACCGTAACGAATGGCATTGTAGCCGCTGCCGTTGGCTGCGGCGGTTTTTGTGCTTTCTGCGCTGCCGCGGTCAGCGCTCCCGGCTACAGTTTCCGGAATAAATTTCAAGCCGCTCTTATTGACATCCGGTGGCAGGATGGAAACGCCCATCCTTCTGCATTCGCCGACGAAAACCGATATTTTTTCCGTGTTATTGATTTCGTTGCTCAGCAGACCCGCCATGAATTCCACCGGGTAATGCGCCTTGAGATACGCGGTTTGATAACTGATCACGCCGTAGGCTGCACTGTGGCTCTTGTTGAACCCATAACCCGCGAATTTTTCGAGCAAATCGAAAATGGCGTTCGCTTTCTTTTCCGGAATCTTGTTTGTGCGTGCGCAGCCTTCTATGAAATTTTTTCTCTCTTTCGCCATCTTCTCCTTGTCTTTCTTGCCCATGGCGCGCCGGAGAAGATCGGCTTGCGCGAGTGAGTAACCGGCAAGTTTGCTTGCCGCAGCCATGACCTGTTCCTGGTAAATCATCACGCCATACGTATCGGCGCAGATATTTTCGAGCAGCGGATGCAGATACTTGATCGGCGTGATCCCTTTTTTCGCTTTCACGTATTCAGGGATGAGTTCCATGGGCCCGGGCCGGTAAAGCGCGATCAATGCGATGATGTCGTCGAGCTTCTTTACGTCGAACTGTTTCGATAGACTGGTCATTCCGCCAGACTCCATCTGGAAAAGACCGATCGTTTCGCCGCGGTTGTAGAGGGCAAACGCAGCCGCATCATCGAGTGGAATGTCCTTTAGCGAAAAGTTTGGCTCGCGCTGGTGAATCAGGGCCAGTGTATCCTCAATGACTGTCAGCGTTTTCAATCCGAGGAAATCCATCTTCAGGAGGCCCAGATCATTCAGCGGTCCCATGGCGTACTGGCTAATCACGTCGTTGCCTTTCACATCGCGGCAAAGAGGGATGTAATCAGACAAATCGCGGTCGGCGATCACTACTCCCGCGGCGTGCACACCCGCATTGCGCGACAAGCCTTCGAGAATTTTTGCGTAATCAAAAAGCTGCCTCGTCGTCGGCTCCGTGGCGACCGCTCGCTTTAGTTCCGGATTTTTTTCCACCGCCGAATCGAGCGTGATATTCAGCTCATTTGGGATCATCTTCGCAATGCGATCCGCATCGCGATAACTCCACCCCATCACCCGCCCGACATCGCGCACCACGCTTTTTGCCTTGAGTTTGCCAAACGTGATGATTTGCGCGACGCGACGTTGACCGTATTTCTGTCGCACATATTCGAGCACTTCTCCGCGACGCGCTTCGCAAAAATCAACGTCGATATCCGGCGGAGAAACACGGTCCGGATTCAAAAACCGCTCGAAAAGCAATCCGTACTGGAGCGGATCAATGTCAGTGATCCCGAGAACGTAAGTAACCATCGAACCAGCGGCAGAGCCGCGTCCGGGTCCTACGGGAATGCCTTTTTCTTTGGCAAAATGAATGAAATCCCAAACAATGAGCAAATAGCTGACGAATCCGGTTTTTTCGAAAACGCCCAGCTCGTAATCCAGCCGTCGAATCAATTCCAGGTCGTTCGCCGCGCGTTCCCCGTAGCGCTGCCGCAAGCCGTCGTAACACAATTTGCGTAAATATTCTTCGCGCGTCTTCCCCGGCGGCGCCGGATACTCCGGATACTTGGAGCACCCAAACTCGAGATTGAGGTGACAGCGTTCGCCAATTTCGAGCGTGTTCGCAATTGCCTCGGGAAAATCGCGGAATAGCTCGCGCATCTCAGCAGGTGACTTGAAATACAGCTCCGGCACGTAACGCATCCGGTTCTCGTCCTGCACCATTTTACCGGTGCCGATGCAAAGCATGACATCGTGCGCCTGATGATCGCTCCGGCGCAAAAAGTGAACATCGTTTGCCGCGACCAATCCGACGCCAAGATCCCGCGCAATTTGCGGCAGCGCTATCATGCATTTCCGCTGTTCTTCCATCCCGTGATCGTGCAATTCGATGAAAAAATTCGCCGCGCCGAGAATGTCCCGATATTCGGCTGCGCTCTGTTTCGCCTTCTCAATGTTGTTTGCCTGAATTGCGGTGTTGATTTCGCCCGCAAGGCAGCCACTCAGCCCAATCAATCCTTCCGAGTGCGCGGCGAGCAGTTCCTTGTCGATCCTGGGCGCATAATGGAACCCTTCGAGGTGCGCTGCCGTCACCAACTTGACGAGATTTCGGTAGCCAGTCTCGTTTTCCGCCAACAGAGTGAAATGATAGGCAGCATCGCGCCGCGATCCCGGGCGGTCTTTATTTGATCCAGGGGCAATATAGGCTTCGCAACCGATGATCGGTTTCACCCCGGCACGCTGCGCTTCCTGGTAAAATTCAATCGCCCCAAATAAATTCCCGTGATCGGTGATCGCGACTGCCGGCATTTTGAATTCAGCCGCTTTTTTCATCAGCTCTTTCATCCGGATGGCGCCATCCAGCAGCGAATATTCAGTGTGCAAATGGAGGTGAACGAAAGAGTCGCGAGGCATCAGTTTTCAATTTCAGTATAAGCGTCAAAAAAAATCTTTGGCAAATTTGCCTTCGTGCGCAGCGTTGAAGCTTTAAAAGGTTGAAACGTTGAAGGGCAATTGTCAGGCGGCCCCGAGCCGCTTCAACGCTTTAACGCTTCATCGATTTTAACGAACATTAAAACGATGCTTGCATCGCTTTGATGTTGTTGCTAAGAGAGCGCGTGCTGCGTTTAGCTTTCGATTGCAAGAGACCGCGCGATGCTAAGGTTACTTTGAGATGAAAAAACTGGAAGCCATCATCAAACCGTTCAAGCTCGAGGAGGTCAAAGAGGCGTTGGCCGAGCTCGGCATCGAGGGGATGACCGTCACGGAAGTCAAAGGGTTCGGCCGGCAAAAGGGACATACAGAAATCTATCGCGGGAGCGAATACACGGTCGATTTTCTGCCCAAAGTGAAAGTGGAAGTGGTAATGGCAGACGACATGGTGGAGAAGGCCGTGAGTGTAGTAGTGGCCGCTGCCAAAACCGGCAAGATCGGGGATGGAAAAGTGTTCGTACTGCCAGTAGAGCATGCGGTGCGCATCCG
>DASTZJ010000066.1:0-2470 GCA_035764345.1 Candidatus Udaeobacter sp. | reverse complement strand
CCGTTCGTGTCCTTGCTCTTCACTTTGTGAGAAATTGGACTGCCTGCGATGTTTAGTTTTTCACCTCCACCCGGCGGGACCAAAATTGGTTGCTGCATCGTCTTCTGTTGCGTTTTATCAACCGTGAGCGTTTCCATACAGGTAATTTCCTTTCGATTGTTGGTTGTTGAACTTTTTAGTTGTTTGATCGCAGCATGAGTGCTGACAACCCTAAAAAATCGAACGCTTCAGAACGCGCGTTGCAAAGTATCTTAAGTTGTATTTTTGCTTTGCTCAGTTTTTCGCCCAAGAGCGCGCATTCAGCGTTTGGTTTGCGATAAATAATCGCAGCTTAAGAATGCAACGAAGCAATGAAGCGGCGATCCAAAGCGACTACCAGACTACAATCGGTTCTCGATCCCACACTGGAAAAACCGCTCTTACATCTGCACGCGGCGATCGATG
Organism: Candidatus Udaeobacter sp.; assembly: GCA_035764345.1. Taxonomy (GTDB): domain Bacteria; phylum Verrucomicrobiota; class Verrucomicrobiia; order Chthoniobacterales; family UBA10450; genus Udaeobacter. Next base: position 2,026 of record DASTZJ010000066.1, on the reverse strand, counting down.
TCAATTCGTTTTGGAAAGGCGTTCAAGATGTAATCGAAGCGGCGCTTCCCAACTGTTTCATCGGCCTCACCTTGCAACACAGTCCTATTTTGCCGCGAATCGCCAAATCGACGCAGAAACTTCCAGGTAGCTTCTTCCCGATCATGCCGATCAAGAAATATTTCAGCGCTCATCCGCACCGGAACGTTCTAGTCATTAACGATTTTTTTTCAGACGAGCGCCATTTTAGGAGGTCTTCGTTTTATCGGGACTGTATCGTGCCAATAAACGGCCGATGCGCCATTGGCTTATTCTTCTGGGAAAGCATGCGCCTCCTCGCCGCAATCATTGTCGTGCGCAGCGAGCAGCAGGGCGAGCTGTCACCGGGCGAAATGAGAGTGATTCGCTATCTCCACGCTCAATTTCAAACGGCACTTCGCCGGCTGCATTCGCGCTCGCGCGAACGGGCTGTACGAGTAGCCCTTGAACAATTCATGCGCCGAGTCCCATTACCAACAGTTCTGTTGCGATGGAATTTGAGGCTGGCCTATCGAAATCAAGCCGCAGCCGAGTCTTGTGCTGTGTGGCAACGGGGGCCGTCGGAAGCGCGCTTTATCAAATTGAAAGCTCCACTTCCTCCTGAGGTTCTCAATCAATGTCGCGTTCTCAAAAAGCGGTGGGAACACCTGACTCCTCTTGGTCTCGCGCCAGCCAATTTTTGGGACGAGACAGTTCGGCATCCGACGCGACGTGATCTTCGCGCGACGATCAGTTTGAAACAGATTGGTTCGGCCGCCTTCGCGCGACCGCTTTTTCTCGTCGAGTTCGAGAGTTTATGTGCGAGTGCTGCAACCGAATATCAAACCAGCGCCGTTTCATTGTCGCATCTGGTCCGTCTTACAAGTCGAGAACAGAATTTGGCGCGTTTACTGTGCGATGGGCGCAGCAATCAGGAGATCGCCGACGAAACCAGTTTGAGTCTCGAAACAGTGAAAAAACATCTTCATTCCATCTTCCACAAGCTGGAGGTGCCTAGCCGCAGCCGATTGATGGCGCTGATGCGATAAACACGAACACTTCCACGCCCGCGCGCGAAGACTCCCTGAAACCCGGACATCACGCACTAAGGAATGCATAGGCTTGGTCATGACCATCTCCCCCGCCTTACCGTGCGACCCATTGCTCCTGTCCGGAACTGTCGTACTTGACGGCAGCGTAATCGTAATCCTTTGGCCAAATGTGGCGGGGCTTCGAGAAGCCACTAGCTAGAGCTGATATGTTTCTCCGCGCTTCAATCTGGAAACCGGCTATTTGCAGCGAGTCGAACGGGCCTAACGAATTCACCGAAAACGGTCGCATGGGTTGCAAGAATATAACCAGACGGCGGATTAGCCCAAGTCTGGCGCGTCTGTGTGCTAGAATTTGTGCTAGAACGACGATGTTTCTACTCGTCATTCGCGAATCGGAGAATTGTTGACAAACACGCGTTTTCCGCTCGTAAAAGCTCCTCGATTTGAAATGGCGAGCGATGTTTTGAAGTCGACGATTTCGGAATCCTAAGTCTGGCGCGTCTGCCAATTTCGCCACCCTGGCGTCGTTGATTATGATTAACTTAGGCTTAAGTATGTATAACTAAGTATCGCTTGGTGCTACGGGTAAAATTCAGTAACGCACATTAAAAACAGTTTAAGCGATATCGAATATTGTCTAAGTCGCTTCAGGGTAAAACAAGGCATTGACAAGTGTCACTCTCGCCGTTGCGGGAAAATACTCGACCCCCGCCAAATCAGTTGCTACAAGAGGCTCGACCCGGAGCCTATTAGAAACGACATGCTAGAGACGAACGCTATTAGGACCTGTGGCGGATCAGTGAGGACTCGCCGATCGATTTGCGTGCGGCAGCTTACTTGTGCGGGGCTGGTGCTGTCGCTGCTTCTAGTCGGCTGTGCAGTCGTGTTCGTCAGTTCATATGATGAAGTTACAGACCAACAGATTCAGGATGCGGCAAAAACGACCGAAGCCTTAATCGGAGATGTGCTTGTGAATC
>DASTZJ010000065.1:0-2224 GCA_035764345.1 Candidatus Udaeobacter sp. | reverse complement strand
ACAATCGAAGCTCCCGCTCGAACCGCCGCGCGTGCAACCTCGGCCTTCGACGTATCAATCGAAATAATGACTTCGCTTTTTCTTCGCAATTGTTCGATCACGGGAATCACACGGTGTAATTCTTCCTCTGAGGCGACAGCTTCGGCGCCCGGTCGCGTGGATTCGCCGCCGATATCGATGATGTGCGCACCCTCTGCAGCCATTCTTAGGCCGTGCTCCACAGCCTTTTCCGCGTCGAAAAATTTTCCGCTGTCAGAGAATGAATCTGGAGTGACATTCAACACGCCCATGATCAGCCCCTGCCGGGAGAGATCGAAAATGCGGTCGCCGATTTTCCAAAGTCTCCCATGCATCATGGATGAGACTATCACCGAACCTGGATTATTCGAACCTGCTGTAGCGGCGCTCTACGAGCGCCGGAATTGCATTTATTCGGCGGTCGCAGACCGCCGTTACAGTTATTTCTTTCGCGAATAGCGCCCCATCAACTCCCCTTGCGCAACAACATGCCCTTTCATTGCTGCATCCAGCTGACTCCGCTTCGCGCCGGATTGCAAATCCAGTTCGCGATCAAGCGCCAAAATCTTGAAGTAATAACGATGCGTGCCAGAGGGTGGACACGGTCCGCCGTAGCCCGATTTGCCGAAGTCATTTGTTCCGTGCACTCCCTTGGGTGCGCTTCCTTCTGCGATGGTGCTCGTCTGCGGCGAGACGTTCCAAACCATCCAATGCGTGAACAGGCCGCTCGGGGCATCCGGATCATCAACGATCAAAGCCAGACTCTTCGCGTCAGCAGGCACCTCGGCAATTTGCAGCGGCGGGCTGGTATTCGCTCCATCACATGAGAATTTTGATGGAATACTCGCGCTTTCTTGAAAAGCAGAACTTGTGATCTTCATCTTGGCTCCTCCCGCGGCAAATGAGACGATCGCCACCAGGGCAATCGCCGCTGCGCCAGCAATGATCGCTTTTTGCATTATTCGACCTGGGATTGAAATCGCGCTAAATGAACAAACCTGGCGGTATTATTTCGCTTAGATGGCTTCAAACGGACGTAAAATTCGAGAACAAATTCTCGGCCTGCTCGCGCGGAAAGATTATCGTCCGCTCAACGCGATCGACATCGCGCGCAAGCTCGGGTTGACGGGCGCCGGACGTGTTGCGTTACGGAAAAGCCTGCGCGAGCTCGAGCGCGCGGGCGAGATCGCGCGCATCCGGAAGAACCGATATGTTCTGCCGGCCGAGGCCGACTTGGTGACTGGCAAACTGTCCATTCACCCAGCCGGCTACGGTTTTCTCGCGCCAGAAATGCCAGGGGGACCGGACATTTTCATCGCGGCGGAAAACATCGGAACAGCCATGCATGGTGACCGTGTGGTTGCGCGCATATCGCTGGATGAACCTTATAGACGCATCAAAGGACGACGCGAAGGGCGCGTGATTCGAATCTTGGAACGCGCTCACGATACGATTGTTGGCACTCTTCAACGCTCGCGAAACTTTTATTATGTAGTCCCGGATGACCCGCGCATCGTGCATGACGTTTATGTAGGACAAGTTTCTAACTTGCCTCTCGCAACTTCGAAAGTCGCGCCACAGGTTGGGGATAAAGTTGTAGTTCGCCTGGAGGCTTGGGAATCGCGCCACGTTAATCCCGAAGGGGAAATTATCGAAGTGCTCGGCCCGGCTTCGGCCCCGGGTATCGACATGCTGTCGATCATCCGGAAATATCATCTGCCGACGGAATTCCCCCGAGATGTTTTGGATCAGGCTGAGCGTATCTCGAACTCGGTTGATGTGCGCCAAATCGAGGAGCGCGAAGATTTCCGCCAGGAATTTATCGTCACCATAGATCCCGATGATGCGCGTGATTTCGACGACGCAATTCATGTGGAAAAGGTCAGCAACGGGTGGCGCCTCGGTGTACACATTGCCGATGTCGCCGCCTACGTAGAGCCCGACAGCCCGCTGGATCGAGAAGCGCGCCGGCGCGGAAACAGCGTTTATCTACCGGACCGCGTAATCCCGATGTTGCCGGAGCGATTGAGCAACGGGGTTTGCAGTCTCAATCCTGGCGTCAATCGGCTCACGCATTCAGTATTTATTGATTTCGACAAACGTGGAGCGGCAAAAAGCGCGCGCTTTGCACATAGCGTGATTCGAAGCGCACACCGGCTCACGTACAAACAGGCTTACGCGATTTTGACCGCGGCACCCAGCGATC
>DASTZJ010000064.1:0-4678 GCA_035764345.1 Candidatus Udaeobacter sp. | reverse complement strand
TACAGCCAGACGGAAGGACAATACGCGGGCGCGGCCCGAGAGATGGTTGAGGCGCATCAGTGGCTTTTACCCACAAACAATGGCGCGCCCCGGCTGCAAAAACCGCCATTGCTCTACTGGCTGATCATCATTTCCTTCAAGCTTTTTGGCGTCAATGCGTCAGCGGCTCGGCTTCCGGTCGCACTCGCGGTTGTCGCGTTGACTGCCCTGATTTTTCTGATCGGTGAAAAAATCACGGATTACTGGAGCGGTTTTATCGCTGGTCTGATTTATCTGAGTCTGTGCGGCACATTTCTGCTCGCGCGCATCGTCATGCCCGAACCGCTCGTCAGCGCATTCATTGCGGGTGCGATTTTTTGCGCGGTCTGCGCTTATCAACGCCGGCGTAATCGCCGCATTTGGTTCGCCGGCTTTTGGATTTGCTCGGCTTTCGCCTGCCTGACCAAAGGTTTGCTGGGCATCGTTTATCCGGCTGCGGTTCTTCTTATCCTCTCTGTCTTTTATCGGGAAGCGCGTATTCGATTCCGCGGACTTCTGCGATGGGAATATCTGACGATCTTCGTTCTGATCGCTGCGCCCTGGCACATTTGGGCGCAATGGCATTTCCCCGGATACTTTCGTTATCAGATTACCTCGGAATGGCTAGGTCATCTACGCGGACTTACCGATGAGACGCATGATTTCCTTGGCATGCCCGCCTACCAGTTTCTGGTCCTGCATCTGGCCTGGTGGTTTCCGTGGTCGATCGCCCTCTTGCCCGGCCTAATTTTTGCCTGGCGTCGTGTGGTTCGACCGCACGAGATCAATTTCGCCGATGCGCTGCCGCTTTGCTGGATGGGCGTCGTGTTTGTGCCGTTGCTCTTTCTGGGGCAACGCCAGGATTACTATTCGATGAGCATGTGGAGCGCGTTCGCGCTGTGGGCAGCCGTTGCATGGGGCCGGATACCCCAAAGGTTACGCGCTGCCGGCGTAATCGCTGTCGGCCTCGTCGGCGTGATGATTGCGGCGGCGGTGTTCTTTCTTGCAGGAGCGGTGCGCGCTGTGAATGGAAACTGGGGGACGATGGACGCGCGTTGGACAGCCTGGAGGGCGCTGCACGATATGCCCGTCTCAACCTGGCTGGCATTTCGACCATTGGTTGCGATCCTTGCCGTCTCGCTCATTTCTCTATCGCTCGCAGCTCTGTACCTTATTTCCAAGCAACGCCAAAGACTCGCGGCCATTGCTCTCGCGACGTCGATGATCCCGGGCGGGCTCAGTATGATGGAAGCCGTCACCCAAATCGCCCCCTATTTTTCACTTGCTGATGCAGCGCGATTTCTTAATCCACGGCTCGACGCAGGCGGCGATACAATTTTTGAAGGGCCCTTCGACGACGGTAGTAGCCTCGTTTTCTATCTGAACCGGAAATTTTTCCTGGTTAATCAGAACCCCCGGAAAGAGAACCCAATTGGCAAACCCTCTATTGACATCTTTTTGAATGAAGCCGCGGTCTTGGAAAAATGGGGGCACCCGGATGCGGTTTATCTAATTATCGAGGAAAGCCGGGCCGATTATTGGAAACGGATCTTAACCGCCCATTTTCACATCTATCATCAAATAACAACGTGCGGGACCTACGTGGTGCTTAGTAATCAATTATGAAGCCAAGTTATCGACGCAAGGAATTGATGATCCTCATTTGAAAAATCCGCGTGACAGCTTAATGTTGCGCCTCATTTTTCGCAGGGTAACTAATCTATGTCGCAACATCGTAGCTTAAAGGGAGCCACCACGATCGCCGCGAGGCGCAATGTGCTAAAGCGCTTCGAACGGGTCGAGCTTTTGAAAAAGCGCGGCCAATGGAAGGAAGGCCAGAAGGTCATCGGCCTCCCTAAAACGAAGCCGGATGTGTGATGCGCTTTGCGCGGAAGTGAGCTGCTAAAAGAGTTACAAAGTTAAAATGAGGCGAGCGTAGCCTCCTTTTTTAACGACGTAACATTTTAACGTCTTAGCTTTCGCCATGCGCTTGAACCGCTTTCTCGCCGCTGCCGGTCTCGGTTCACGCCGCCATTGCGATGAGTTGATTACTGCAGGACGCGTCACCGTTAATGGTAAGGTTTGCACAAACTTCAGTGCGCAGCCAAGAGCGCGCGACCACGTCAAAGTCGACGGCAAACTTGTTCATGCCGCCCCGGCGCTTACGATCATGTTGAATAAACCCGCCGGATTCGTTTCGACTCGAAAGGATCTGCACGCCCGTGACACCGTCTTTGATCTCCTACCAGAAAAACTTTCCCGCCTTTTCACTATCGGACGTTTGGACGCGCAAACTGAAGGTTTACTCCTTCTGACGAATGACGGCGAATTAGCGCAGCAGCTCACCCACCCGCGTTTCAAGGTCGACAAGGAATATGAGGTGACGCTGGATCGCCCGTGGGATCCGGCCCTCACTCCAAAGCTGCTGCGCGGAATTCTTCTTGATGGCCAACGCGCGAAAATTGCGCGGCTTCGTTCTCTCTCGCCGACGCGTCTTCGCGTTATCTTGCGGCAAGGAATAAATCGGCAGATTCGGCGCATGTTCGAGACCGTCGGATACCGCGTTAAACATCTTGCACGTATTCGAATTGGAAATCTCCGGCTTACTGATTTGCCGTGCGGGCATTGGCGACCACTTACGAAGCGTGAATTGCGATCTTTGGAAGGGCGAGTCCCGGCGAACCCGCGCTCAGCGTCGCATGAGCTCCGCCCTCCTACCTGACATGAAACTCGACGGCTGTAACGCGCTGATCACTGGAGCTTCCGCTGGAATCGGCCGCGAATTTGCGCGCCAACTTGCCAACCGCGCGGGATCGCTCATTCTAGTTGCGCGACGCGAGCAACGGCTGAACGAATTGCGCGAGGAACTAAAACACCAGTATCCGAACCTCGCGATCTCGATTTGCAAGACTGATCTCGCAGATCTTGTGCAACTGAACGAATTTCTGGCATGGCTCGATCGTGAAAGAATGGATGTCGATCTTTTGATCAATAATGCAGGACTGGGCGATAGCGGTGCCTTCGTGACGAGCGATCCAATTCGCAACGAGCAAATGACCCTCGTAAACATGGTCGCTCTCACCACGCTCACTCGCCACTTGCTTCCGCGAATGATCGCGAGACGACGTGGCGGCATTTTAAACGTTAGTTCGTCGGCTGGATTTCTTCCGATCCCTGATTTTGCGGTTTACGCAGCGACCAAAGCTTACGTTACAAGCTTCTCCGAAGCGCTTCGGGGCGAACTCCGCGGAACAGGCGTAAGCGTCTGCGCTCTTTGTCCGGGCCCCGTGCACACGGAATTTCAAGAAGTCGCCAAACGCCCCGGTGCTCAGCCGGATACCGGCCCGGAGTTCGTTTTCGTTCCGGTAGACCAAGTGGTGCGCGATGCGCTTGCGGCACTCGAGCTAAACCGCCCGCTTGTTATTCCGGGCTTCCCGATGAAACTCGGAATGTTTCTCGTCAGAATAACGCCGATGCCGATTCTGCGCTTGCTGTCGCGGCTCTCGCCAAGGCGAGGCTGATCTGGGTGGCAATGCGCAAAAAATAACGCAAACGGAATCGGGCACCGCTAAAATTAGGGAGCGTTAGGTGGTTTTCTCACCAAGATTGCGCCAATGAGCTGTTGTCCGGCAGGGAAAGAATCCGATCTGCCGTCGGTCGTGACCTGCAGAATGTGTGTAGCGCCGAATTCGTCCGCGGTTAGCCACGTGTCGGTATAAAAATTGTCCTTTAGATAGGACACGCTCCATTCGGCGAAGTATTGGTCGGTACCTGAGACGAAAAAGAGAACGTTTGGCAGGTACACTGCGGTCGAAGGCTGAGCGTGTTCGATTTCCGTCGCGGCCGCGATTTGTTTGTTATGCACGTTCCCGTAGGGCCCGTACAGCGGGAAAAGAAAGATGTAGCGCGTAGCTGACGGTCGATGCGCGTAGAATAGGAGTTCCGGCTCCGCCCCAAAAATAAATACAGGCGCCTCAGACGGTGTTACGTTTTCAATTCGCTGGGCAAGCGTCGGCATCTCGGCGAAGAAATTGCCGGGGTAGATGTTTCTCACCGCTTCCATGGGCGTGTAGATAAATAGAAACGGCCAAAGCGTTTTGGCGGGCAAAACAGCGAGTATCAGACCGAGCGCCGCGCGCCGGCCCCACACAGGAATAATTTTCCACAATTTAATAGCATTGAACCATTCGGCTCCTGTGGCGGCAGCCAGCGCTAGCGGCGGAAGCATCTGCTGAAAATAGTGCGGGAAGAAATATCCGCTCGCACTCACACCGATCACACTCGTGATAAGCCAACCTGCCACAAAGAATGACCACTTGGCTCTATCGGATGTGAGAAGAGTGACCAGTCCTGCAGCGGCAAACGCCCACACGATGCTCTGCGTTCGTGCGAGCGTCGTAAGCGTGCCCCAGCAATATTCAAGCCGCGCCGATATACCAACGCCTCCGATGTACTCCAAGTTGTGAGTGAAAACATTATCAACGAACTCGTCCAATCCGCCGCGCCTCCAGAAGTAAAGGACCACCAATCCGATCACAATTAGCAAGCCCATGGCCGACCACGCGAAAAATGAAACTGTGTCTCGCCATCGCTTTTCTCGACTAGCGCAAATCGGATAAAGAGCGGCCAGAAAGAACCAATTTACAATGGCCACCTGTTT
>DASTZJ010000063.1:0-8568 GCA_035764345.1 Candidatus Udaeobacter sp. | reverse complement strand
GGCGAACACCGCCATTGCCACTAGAACTTTGTTGCCGACGAAATATTTTTCCGGCACAAAGAACGTCGCGCCCCAGGCAAATTGCATCAGCGCGGTCCCCACAGCGCCGAGAATCGGGAGCACATTCCAGCGTTGTCGTTGCGCGACCGCCAGCAGACCGATGTCGAGCAACGCGATATAAGCGAAAAGCCCGAGCGGATTATCCTGACCCGTTGAAAGCAATACCGGCGTGAGAAAACCGCCGGCAAGACCGAGCACAGCGACGACAATTGCGTTCAACCGGACGGCGAGCAGAAACGCGACGACCGTGATCAGGGTCATCAATAAAAAGGTTGGAACGAGGCCGAAGAATGCGAAGTGATAATAAGATCGACAGGCAAACGTCACGGCATAGAGCACGAGGATTCCGGTCGCGCAGAGCGTCTGCGCGGTGATGGCGTTTTCCTTCCGTTTCAGAAGCAGACCGCCGATGAGAAGGCTGGCGCCAACGACAAACCCGATGGCAACCCGTAGCTCCGGCGGGATGAGATTGTGCTCGAACGAATATTTCACGAAGAACGCCACGCCGAGGAAAAGCGCCAGCCCGCCGATCCACGCGAACAATTTCGCGCCCATGAGTTGCTCCCAATTAATCGGTGGTCTCCGCGTTGCTGCGATTTGAGACACGGTTGCCTTGACGAATTCGTCCGGAATCGGCGGTGGCTCCGATTTTCTCTCTTGCACAATCGGAATAGGTGTTGCGATCGGAAGCGGTGACGGCATGGCTTCTACCGCTATCACAGCGGCCTCAGATTTCGGGGCGGTAACGGTATGCTGCCGCAAACTGTGCACTTCGTTTTCAAGTGACTCCAATCGCGCAGCCAAGTCGTCAATGCCGCGCTTTGCAGCGTTTGCTTTGGCGAGCGCGACAAACGGCAGAACGAACATGGCGATCAACAGACCGATGATGAACAGGACCAGGACTTCCATTTGTTTGTTGGGTTTGACCGAATATTCGGCTTTGCTGGAGAGGATAACTGCTTTGCGCGGCGAATGTTAATTGATAAAAATTGCGGATTTCATCGACGCTTTCGATCATGAATATTCATCACCTCGAGCTGTTCTATTTTGTCGCGAAACATGGCGGTATCGCACCCGCGGTGCGCAACATCCCCTACGGCATCCAGCAACCCGCAGTCAGCGGCCAGATTGCGAAGCTGGAGGAATCGCTAGGCACCAAGCTGTTTCAGCGACGACCATTCGCGCTTTCGCCTGCGGGGCTGGAACTATTCGAGTTTATCAAACCGTTTTTTGACAACATCGAGATCGTCGGTGAAAAGCTACGTCAGAACAGGTCCCCGCAATTGCGGATTGCCGCTCCGTCGATTGTGTTACACGAATATATCCCGGAGCTGCTGCAGAAACTTCGGACTAAATTTTCCGAGTTCCGGCTCTATCTGCACGAAGCGGCGCGCGCCGAAGCCGAGAGATTACTCCTGGCGCGAGATGTCGATCTTGCGATTACCGTGGTTGAGAAAAAATCGCGCGCTGGAATTCAAGTTAGACCGCTACTTGAACTGGCGTTGATTCTGCTCGTCCACAAAAGGTCGGGGCTCGCTGGCGCGGACGAGCTGTGGAAGCGCGACAAGATCGAGGAAACACTGATCGCTTTCCCGCGAACGGATCCCATCCACGTTTCCTTTCAGCGCGGTCTTGCGCGTCTTGGAGTGGAATGGTTTTGCGGAATCGAGGTCAACTCAGCTCGCTTGATCGAGCGTTACGTGGCGAGCGGTTATGGAATCGGTTTGGCAGTAGCCGTCCCTGGCTTCAAGCCTCCCGAAGGGGTGCGCGTTTTGGGGCTGCCAGATTTTCCTCCGGTCGTTGTGGGCGCGTCGTGGTCAGGCAAGCTTTCGAATATTTCAAAGCAATTGCTCGCCGAGCTGGAAACCGAAGCGCAAGTGCAGATGCGCCGAATGAAAACCGCTGCTCGCCACTAAGCCGAAGTTGGTCGAGCTGCTGCCGCGGTGCGCTAGTCGGCCCCGCATCCCACTCGGCTTGATCCATAAGCTCTAGCAATCCAAGTCCAGCAATCAGGCGACTTTTCTCGCAGATGAATCGCAGATATGATTGCTTGTGCAATCCTCCTTAGAAAGAACGGCCTACACTGCTCTGCGTGAATCAGCGAAATCTGATGTAGCGAGCGCGATTGAGAAACTCATCGATCAGGCGCCGGATGCAGAGCTTTCCCGCGTTAATACGCTGGCGTTCGCCGGTCGTCGCAATCTGAATGAAGAAGATGTGATCGCTGGTTTTCTCCACGCTTCGCGGCTCGGCTTGTTCGACCTCGCCTGGAATATTCTTTGTCCGGGTTGCGGCGGTGTTCTCGAAACTGGTGCCACGCTAAAAACAGTGAATCAGGACGAATATAGCTGCGCGCTTTGCGCCGCCGGTTACGAACCGACTCTCGATGAAATGGTCGAGGTAACTTTTACGGTCAGCCCGCATGTGCGAAAGATCGCAGCGCATGATCCCGACACCTTGCCGTGGATCCAGTATCTCAAACAGGTGTTCTGGAGTTCGGGCGTTGATCTGCCGGACGATGAAGAGCTGGCAAAACTCATTGACGAAATCACGCTGGACGCGGTCGAGTTGCCGGCCGGTGAGAAGGTTATGCTGTCGCTGCAGTTACCAAAAGAGTTTGTGATTATTTTCGATCCGGTCGTTCACATGGCGCAATTCATCGACGTAAAAGGTGAGCCCACCCGGAAGGGTCAATCACTTTCCTTCTTGATGACTAACGATCAGGTGCCGACGGGAACGACGCAGATGCGGCCGGGACCGGTGCGCATTTTCCTGGAGAACCGATCCACACGGCGGACGTTACCCGGGCTCTGGATCGCAGGTGACAAGCTGCATCATCTTCTCGGCAGACGGCGGCCATTTCTCACGGCGAAGCGTTTGCTGAGCAATCAAACGTTTCGTGATATTTATCGCACCGATACCGTCGCGGTAGATCAGCGGCTCAAGATCACGAGCCTGACGTTCCTCTTCACGGATCTCAAAGGTTCCACCGAACTTTACGAGCGTGTGGGCGATCTCGTAGCGTACGATCTGGTGCGCGCACATTTCCGGTTGCTCAACGAAATCGTCGCAGCCGAGGGTGGCGCGGTCGTGAAAACAATCGGGGATGCAGTGATGGCGACATTCCTGACACCGGAACGCGCGATGGCTGCGGCCTTGCGGATGCGCGACGCGTTAAAAGAGTTAAACGAAGAATTGGAGTTGAAAATCGGAATTCACCAAGGGCCATGTCTGGCCGTCTCTCTCAACGATCGACAGGATTATTTTGGGCAGACCGTGAACATCGCTTCGCGTGTTCAAGGCCTGGCCAACGCAAGTTCGATTTTTGTCACGCGCCAGGTCGTCGAGCACAGCGAGGCATCGAAACTCTTACGCGCCAGCGGAGTCGAACCAACGGCGCAACAGCGTTCCCTGCGTGGTATTGCCAACCAGTTCGAGATATTCGAAATCACGTGACGCTCGGCACTCGCCGCGTGTCCCAAATTGGGAACAAGCTCAGCGTGTCTGCCTTCGAACAGACTGGCGCGACCCGCCCAAGATTTTAGCTTTTCTTTAAATCTGCCAGATCCTTGAGCACCTGCTGGCTATGCTCGGCAGGCTTCACGCCGGTGTAAACTTTGGCGATTTCGCCTTTGGGATCGATGATGAAGGTGTTTCGTGCAGCCAGTTTGCTTCCTTTATAATCCATCACCGAACCATATTCGGTCGAAACTTTCGCGTCGGGATCGGCGAGCAATTTGAAGTTGAGTCCTTCCTTCGTGCAGAAATCCTTGTGCGATTGCGCGGTGTCCACGCTCACGCCGAGAATGACCGTTCCAGATTCTTCGTACTTCGCAAGATCGCGTTGGAAATTGCGCGCCTCCATCGTGCAACCGCTGGTAAAATCTTTTGGGTAAAAATAGAGCACCACCCATTTGCCCCGGTAATCTTTGAGACTCACCTGCGAACCGTCTCCGGTCGTTAGGCTGAAATCCGGCGCGGGCTTTCCGACCTCCGGTTGCTGTTGGGTTTCCGCGGCTGCCATCAAGCCCAACGTGCCAAGCCCGATGACTACTGACAAGATCATGTTTTTCATATTCATGTCCCAGTTTTCGAGTGCATGGGCAGATAGTCAAGAAGCGACGGTTTGGGCAGCTCCAGATGCGTTGGAGCCTGGGAAGCGGTCATTCCTTGAATTGAAAGCTTGCGCTTAGCGGCCGATTTGAGTCAATAAAGGCTCGCTCATGCCGAGACCGATGGTTGCCGAAAGTCTTCCCATTAAGCCTGTGCGGCTGATTCTTGGTTTGATGGCCTGCCTGGGGCTGGTCTTCACGCTCTTTACTCTCTTGTTCGGTTTCACCTCGATCCCGGCGAACTCCGTCGGGGTGAAGACGCGCTTTGGCGCCTACCACGATATCGTTAATCCCGGACTGGCCTACGCGATTCCCTACATCGATGAGATACACGTCGTGCCGACGCAGCGTTTGTTGAAACTTGAGTTCGGCTTTACCTCGCCTAACGCGACTAACATTTATCAGGGCGACGTGGAACCGGAGGAAACGGAGACGATGATCACAGGCGATCTCAACACAGCCTTGGTACCGTGGGTTGTGCAGTACCGAGTTACCGATCCAAAAATGTATTTGTTCGGCGCGCGCGAACCGGAGAAAACATTGCGCGATCTTTCCGAGAGTGTGATGCGCGAAGTGATAGGCGACCGCGCCGTGGACGAAGTGCTCACGATTGGGCGACACGACATTGAGTCATCGACTTTGAAACGTCTGGCCGACCTTTGTTCGCAGTACGGCTTGGGGATTCAGATTCAGCAAGTCCAACTCGCAACGGTGCGCCCGCCGCCCGCCGTGCAGGCTGCCTTCAACGAGGTCAACCAGGCGCAACAGGAAAAGCAAACTGCAATCAACCAAGCCTGGGCCGTGTACAACGATGCCGTGCCAAACGCGCGCGGCCAGGCGAAAGAGCGCGAGAAACAGGCCGAGGCATACGCGTTCCGCCGGGTGAATGAGGCAAAGGGCGAAGCGCAAAAGTTTTCATTGTTGCTGGCCGAGTACCGGAAGGCGCCGGAGGTGACGCGGCGCCGTCTTTATCTCGAAGCGATGCAAGCAATACTGCCCAATTTGCAAAAGAAAATCATCGTCGATGACAGCTTGAAAAACATTCTCCAGACGTTGCCGCTACTGCCGACCGATCAACCCAAGGTGTCTCAATGAACGTGATCGATGTCACTCCGCGACCCGCGGCTGTCTCCGCCATTGTCCGCTTTTTGCAGAGCCGGTTCATGTCGATCCTGGGAATTCTTTTCATTTTCACAGCGCTCAAGTGGGGAACGCTGCTGTTCGTTGTCCCTCAATATGAAACGGTGATCATCACGCGTTTTGGTAAAATCGTTCGCACGGTTACAAGCCCCGGATTGAAGATCAAGCTGCCGATCATCGATAAAGTGCACCGGTTCGACAAGCGCATCCTCGCCTGGGACGGGCCGCCGACCGAATGCCCAACCAAAGACAAGCTCTACATCATTGTCGATTGCTTCGCCCGGTGGCGTATCAACGATCCGTTCCTCTATTACAATCGGCTCAACGACGAGCGCAGTGCGCTCTCGCGACTGGACGACATTTTGGGCAGCGAAACACGCACCGCCGTTGCGACACACGACCTTGTAGAGATCATCCGCGTTACCAAAGGACGAAGACCGCTGCGCGATGAGGAACTCGAGAAAAGCGGCACCCTATTGCCCAGCACGATTCCAGAGATCGAGCTCGGTCGTGGTGAAATCGAAAAACAAATCACCGAACGCACTCGGCAGAAGATTTCCGATTTCGGCATTGAACTGCTCGATGAACGGTTCAAGCGGAGCAAATACAATCCCGCGGTCGCGGAGAAAATTATTGAACGCATGTCGAGTGAGCGACACCAGATTGCTGCACGTTTTCGTTCCGAAGGCCGCGGTGAGGCGGCAAATATCAGCGGCCAAAAGGAAAGCGATGTGGCCTCGATCAGTTCCACTGCCACCAGGAACGCGTTAGAGACTGAAGGGAAGGCGGACGCGGAGGCGGCTTCCATCTATGCCGCAGCATTCAATCCTCCCGATGCACAAGAACTCTATTCGTTTCTTCGCAGCCTCGACGTGATGCGCGCCGCGTTTGAGAAAGATACCACAGCGGTCATCTCGACGAACAGCGATCTCGGCCGAATGCTGAAATCGATGGCTGAGGCCACCGCGCCCGCAAAAACCAGCCATTGATCGCACGAATTTGGACGATTGGACACTCGACGCGCGCGATCGACATCTTTATTTCGCTCCTGTGCGAGCACGAAATCAGATTGCTTGCGGATGTGCGCTCGTGGCCCGGATCCAAACGGTTTCCGCAATTCAATAAGGAGGCACTGAGCAAATCCTTGAAGGAGCACGGAATTCGCTACGAACATTTTCCCGAGCTTGGCGGCCGGCGAAAGCCGAGGACGGAATCAAAAAACACCGCATGGCGAAATGCGTCGTTCCGTGGTTACGCCGATTACATGGAGACAAAGGAGTTCAGCAAAGGCATTGAACGCCTTCTCGACTTAACCAGCGCAGCTGGGCCGGCTGCGATCATGTGCGCAGAAGCCGTGTGGTGGCGTTGCCATCGCTCGCTGATTTCCGATTATCTGAAGATCCGCGGCATCGAAGTTATCCACATCCTCGGTCCGAATAAAACCGAGCCGCATCCTTTTACCTCCGCGGCGCATTTGGTCAACGGCACGCTAAGTTACGCGAGTGAGGCAGACCGTTTACTTTAACGCGGATCGGACGCGCTTGATCCATCCCTTGCTAAATGGCGGCGCGGTTCACTCCACCCGCGATGTGCAATGTAGGCCGGCACCGGCGGCGAAAGTCTTTCCCGCTCCATCATTCGTTCAGCCAACCAGTGAAACCACTCATTGCCTGTGTCTCGCCTCAACGTGCGACGCCATTCCTCCGAATAAACCTTCAGTTTCTGCCAGGACAGGACGATGGGACCGCTGAAAAAATCATCCACCAGATCAAGCGTGATTTCGCGACGAAATACCAACACGCCCAGACTTTCCCAGGTAAGCGACACTAGGTAAACGGCGTCTTCGCCGTCAGGTCCGAGCACTTCGCGTATTTTCTGTGTGTCCGCACCGTCCGGCAACGACAGCACGCGTCGAAGCGCACTGGTAAAGGCCGGGCTTTGGAACGATCTCACAAGCTCCAGCATGGCTTCCCTCTGTCTCCGTTGACGGTAATAACTGATTTGCGCGGCCGCGAAAATGACGCCGGCCGTCACGGCAAAAGCATTGATTAGATTTGCCAGATTCGAGAGGTCCATCTCAGCGGGGATCCATTACACGCCCGAGAAAAAGAGTCACACCGCTCGGGATGTGTTGAATTGCATAAACGAATGGGCGATCGACTTTCACTTCGATTGGGGGCGGTTTTGGCCGCGCAATCGCCGTGGCCCTCATCATCACAACCGCAGTCGCTGCGGCCGCTTCAGTTCCTTTTTCGTCCACGGCAATGAAGGTCTTGTGAAAGACATTGGAGATGTAGAGATAATCATTCGGCTTGCGCGGCGCGATCTTATCGAAATTCGCGCTGCCTTGCGGAATATCGAATGCGCTTTTCATTCCAAGCGCCTGAAGTTTTTCCGCGAGCGCAATGGTCGGCGGTTCCAGTTTGAACTTTGGCAAATGCAGATCGACATCCTGCGCTTCGAGCTTTGTGCACCCTGTTAAAACGTCCGCAGTGAGCTTCGTTTCCAATGCACGCAGACCATTTACCTCGTCGGGAAGAAGAACAAGAAATTGGAGATCGTCGCCAACATAGGGAACGCTGACTGCGCTGAAGCCCTGGCGCTTGGCGTAACCAAATCGCGCCGTTTTCCGCATCACCGGAACATTGATCGGCGCCCCGCCGCGGACATGGAATGATTCTGGCTGCGTTGTCTTCTCGGAAAATGCATTCGCCCACGGTGCTTTGAGGTAAAGTGCGTTCGCCAGAACGAGCCGTGTCAATTTATTAAGTGCATCCGCCGGAATGAGATCACGAATCTTGTCGCGCGTCTGGTCCGCCACCCATTTGTTGATGTGCTGTGTCGCTGTCGCGGGATCAGCAGCGAAATCGAGCGGCTCAAATGCAGCACCGTAGTTTTGTTTTACCAGCGACAAAAAATCCTTACGAAAATCGTAGTTCTTTTGAGCAAAAAGGCGGTTGGCGATGTTTAACGTGATCGCCTCGCTCGGGCCACCGAATTCCTTGGATTTCTTCACGAACTCGGCGGTCTTTACGCTCATTTCTTCCAGCGAATGCTGAAGCGAGGCGAAGGAGGTCGCTACAGCGCTCGCGTCACTTGCAAAATGCAGAACGCGCGCCATCTCCGTGCGCGTCTCGCCGTCTGCGCCGGCGAACGTCATGGCGAGAGCGTTTTCAATCGAATAGGGTGAGACGCAAAGGTTCTCGTTGCCCGTGGCGAGCTGACGATGAAGTTCGACAGCGAGATCGTTCGTTGC